>RFIL01000267.1 GCA_003695285.1 Calditrichota bacterium | reverse complement strand
TGTTCGTTCTGAGGTTAAACAAAGTTCTGGAACTCTTTGAAACGGTCATCTGTATGGAGGATGTTCCCGGTAGAGGTAAACCCCATCCCGATGGAATAAACCTGGCTTTACAGAATCTGAACATTGGTAGGGCTTATTATTTCGGGGATACCCTCAATGATATTATCGCAGCTAAAGCGGCCGGCATCATACCCATAGGAGTTCTGCCACCACCATTGACAAAAGACTCCGAATATGCCCGCTTATTACAAGCTGAAGGAGCCTATCATATTCTGGAAAGTGTGAATGAGCTGGTCTCTCTTCCGGCAGTGAGGGATGATTAGCCAATCTTAAGGCCTGGACGTTGATATATGAAAATACACCATTCATTTAATTGAGGAGTAAATATGAGAATCGCTGAAATCTCCCGTAAAACACGGGAAACCAATATAGAAATGAAAATCAATCTGGATGGTAGCGGGCAGGTAGCCATTCAATCCCCAATAGGCTTCCTCACCCATATGCTGGAGACCCTTGCTCGTCATGGTGCCTTTGATCTGGAAGCCCGGATTGAAGGGGATCTGGAAGTCGATCAACACCACACGGTGGAAGATACCGGAATTGTTCTGGGAGAGGTATTTAAAAAAGCATTGGGTGATAAAAAGGGCATCCGACGTGCGGGTTTTTTTATATTTCCGATGGATGAAGCACTGGCCCGGGTGGCTCTCGATATCTCCGGAAGGCCTTTTCTAAAATTTAAAGCAAAATTCGAGGAACCCCGTATCGGTGACCTGGAAAGCGGGTTGATAGAAGATTTCTTTCTGGGGTTTACCAACTCTCTGGGCGCCAACGTGCATGTCAAAGTGCATTACGGTCGTTCCGACCATCATAAAGCGGAAGCGATTTTCAAAGCGCTGGGACGAGCATTACGTACCGCTTGTGAAATTGATCCCCGGATGTCAGATGAAATCCCCAGCACAAAGGGGGTAATATGATAGGAATTGTGGACTACGGTGCCGGAAATCTCCTCTCGGTTAGCAAAGCGGTACGATATCTGGGGTTTCCTTTCCGTATTATCACCTCCGAGAAAGATTTTGCCGGAGTTAATAAAATTATTTTACCCGGGGTTGGAGCCTTCGGGTCGGCAATCGAACAGTTGCATCAAAAAAAACTCATACAACCGCTTCAAAAGTGGTTGCAGGAGGACCAACCCTTTCTGGGTATCTGTCTGGGTATGCAGGTGTTGTTTGAATCCAGTGAAGAAGCGCCCGGGATAGCGGGGCTGGGATATATGAAAGGGACAGTAGTAAAATTTCAATCACATAAAGTACCCCAGATTGGCTGGAATAAAGTTTGGCTTCTGCAACAAAATCCAGTGGTTGAGGCTATACCAGATGGTGCTTTTTTTTATTTCCTCCACGGTTATTATGTAGCTCCGGAGGATTCCGACATCATCCTTGCCGAAACCGAGTATGGGGTGCGTTACCCTTCCATGGTAATCCAGGGGAATGTGATGGGGGTACAATTTCATCCGGAGAAGAGTGCGGAGAACGGATTAACCCTTTTAAAAAATTGGTTACAGTTATGAGAACAATACGAATTATACCCTGTCTGGATATTGAAGATGGCCGGGTGGTTAAGGGAGTTCAATTCACCGATATCCGAGACGCCGGGGATCCGGTGGAACTGGCAAGGTTTTACAATGCGCAACAAGCGGATGAGCTGGTTTTTCTGGATATCGGTGCATCTCATCGCAGTCGAAACATTCTCATTGAGGTGGTTGAAAAAGTATCCAGCGAGGTCTTTATCCCCCTGACTGTGGGCGGTGGAATCCGGTCGGTTGAGGATATGCGGGAGGTCTTGCAAGCCGGTGCGGACAAGGTGGCAATGTGTACCGCCGCCATTCAGAAGCCAGAGCTTCTGACCGAAGGGGCTATGCGATTTGGCACTCAATGTATGGTCCTTTCTATCGATGCACGACGCGAGGATAATCACTGGGTTGCCTGCACCCATGGAGGACGCAAAAGCTCCGGACTCGATGCGGTGGAATGGGCAGTGCAGGGTGAAGCGTTGGGTGCCGGGGAAATTTTGTTAAACTCCATCGATATGGATGGAACCCATCAGGGGTATGACCTGGAACTGACTGAAACCATCTCCCGCGCGGTACATATTCCGGTCATCGCTTCTGGTGGTGCCGGTTCACCCGAGCATCTCTATCAGGCGATTGTCTCCGGCAAGGCAGATGCTGTCTTGCTGGCTTCACTATTACATTTTGGGACTTATACAATTCCGGAGATAAAAAAATACTTACAACAGAAAGGAGTACCCCTCCGATGGTAATTGCCTCAATTGATTTAATGAATGGGAAAGCGGTACAGTTAAAACAGGGCAGAGAAAAAGTGCTGGAGAAGGATTCTCCGGTAGAACTGGCACGCTACTTTAACCGCTTTGGTGAGATAGCCGTCATCGATCTCGATGCAGCGATGCAGCAGGGTGATAATCAAGATACCATCCGTGAATTGTTGAAAATTGCGGAGTGTCGCATCGGTGGGGGGATTCGAACGGTAGAGGATGCCCGATACTGGATATCTCTTGGAGCCACAAAAGTCATTGTTGGGTCGGTTGCTTTTCAGGATGATCGGATCAATAAACCTTTCTTAGAGAAGTTAGCGGAATCCGTCACCCCCCAGCGTGTGATTATCGCTGTGGATTCATTGAATGGAGAGATTGTCACCCGGGGATGGAAACACAGAACCGGTTTGAAGGTATATGAAATTCTTCCTGAGCTTGAGCCCTATGCCGCTGAATTTTTGTTTACCTGTGTGGAAAAAGAAGGGATGATGCAGGGAGTGGATCTGGAAGCCATTAAACGGGTAAAGCGATTGACAAACAGAAAGATCACCGCAGCCGGGGGCATTACATCGCTGGAAGAAGTTCGAAAATTGGCAGAGATGGAGGTAGATGTCCAGGTGGGGATGGCCCTCTATACCGGAAAGCTGGCTCTGGAAGATGCCTTTATCCATTCGTTAAACTGGAAACAAACTCTCCTTCCAACCATTGTTAGGGATACCTCCGGACGGGTGTTGATGTTGGCTTATAGCAATAAAGCATCATTAAAGAAAACCTTTGATACCAATCGGATGTGGTATTACTCACGCTCCCGCCAGAAGCTCTGGCAAAAAGGAGAAACTTCCGGAAACATCCAGCACCTGAAAAAGCTTCGTGTTGATTGCGACCGGGACACTATCCTGGCTACTGTTGACCAGGAGAATGTGGCCTGCCATACTGGCTCTTATAGCTGCTTTGGTGGGAAGGAATTTCGGTTGGAGGACCTTTATAAGATAGTGATGCAGCGGTTGATAGATAGCCCGGAAGGTTCATATACAGCCCGACTCAAGGATGAGTCCCTCTTGAAGTCGAAGATCATGGAAGAAGCACAGGAGGTGATAGAAGCGGAGACCCGTGAGGAAGTTATCTGGGAGGTTGCGGATGTTCTGTATTTTTTAACCGTTTATCTGGCGAGCAAAAAAGTCACTCCGGAAGAAGTTTTACGAGAATTAAATCGGCGCCGGTGGGGTTAACCAGGTCATAAAGAAAGGGGGCTACCATGAAAATCGTTAGTGCGAATGAGATACCATCTGCTTTTTTTCGGTATCGAACCGGGCGAACCATCAAAGGTGTGCGCGAAATCCTGCATAAGGTTCGTCAACAGGGGGATAAGGCCTTGAAAGAATATACCCGGAAGTTCGATGGGGTACTTCTGGATAATTTTAAAATAGACGCTTCGGAGTTAAAAGCCGTTGCTTCATCGGTTAACCGGGAAACGATGGAAGCTCTGCATGCAGCCGGAGAAAATATTCGCAGATTCGCTGAAAAACAGATGTCCCAACTGGATGATTGGGAATTTGAAATTCAACCCGGAGTGTTTACCGGCCAATCCGTTGTGCCCATTCGAAGGGTAGGGGTATATGTTCCGGGTGGAAGATTCCCTCTGGTGTCCACTCTCCTGATGGCGGTGATCCCTGCTCAGGTCGCCGGTGTGGAAGAAATTGCTGTTTGTTCCCCACCGGATGAACAGGGGAATATTTCTCCGCTGATTCTGGCAGCTGCCGATTTTCTGGGTATAGAGGAGGTGTATCGTGTTGGTGGAGCGCAAGCGATTGCCGCCCTGGCCTATGGAACGGAGAGCATTCCGGCTGTGGATAAGATTGTTGGACCCGGAAATGCCTATGTCGCCGCTGCGAAAAAGGAGGTGTTTGGAGTGGTCGGTATTGATATTATTGCCGGCCCTACCGAAGTGATGATCATCGCTGATGAGAGTGCACACCCCACCATCCTTGCCGCTGATTTAATCGCACAGGCGGAACATGATGAAGAGGCGCAACCTGTTTTGGTGACTCCTTCTGAAAGATTGGCGCTGCAGGTCAATAAAGCCATTTCTGAGCAACTTCCGCTCACATCCACCGCTACCATTGCGAGAACTTCTCTGGAGCGAAATGGATGGATTATCCTGGTCAATTCTCTTCAGGAAGCGGCTACAGTGGCAAATCGCAGGGCTCCGGAGCATCTGGAAGTTCAGGTTAGCCATCCGGAAGAGTTAATCCCGTTATTGAAAAATTATGGAAGTCTCTTTGTCGGAGAGTGGTCCGGGGAGGTGCTGGGAGATTATAGTGCCGGGATTAATCATACCCTGCCCACCAATACTACCGCCCGATATCGGGGTGGGTTAAGTGTGCTGGATTTTCTAAAGATTCAAACAAGTTTACGGGTTAACCAGGAGGGATTTGAAGCCATCGCACCGGCAGCGGAGAGGCTGGCGAAAGCAGAAGGCCTGGATGGGCATTTCCGTTCGGTTCACCTCCGACGGTTGTTACTGGGGTAAAACACCTTTATGATCGAGGTTAATATATCTTCTCCAGGTGATCGATCCCTAATCTCATCCCCAGTGCTTTAATTTTTTCATGACGTTTGAACACCCATTTCTTCTGAATCAGGTGATAAAGATCCTCCAGAACCGGATCGGCCGCAAAGGTGATTTCCACCTCCTTGAGCCCCTTTTCTCCCCCTTTCTTGGAGCGATAATGAGAGAGGGTTCTCCAGGCAAGGTAGGCTAAGACCACGTTAGGGCCCGGGAAAAGAGTAAATACCACACTCAGGGGTAATAATAATCCGTTAACAATAAATTTGCGTTTGTGTTTCTTAATTTCCACCTGAATGAGTTGTTGATAAATCTCCTTTGCTTCGCTTTCCGATAGATGTTGCGGATAGTACACCGTGATGATGGTAAACTTACGCAAATCTCTTAAACCCCTGTCAAG
Source organism: Calditrichota bacterium (assembly GCA_003695285.1). GTDB lineage: Bacteria > Calditrichota > Calditrichia > RBG-13-44-9 > J075 > J075. Next base: position 9,269 of record RFIL01000267.1, on the reverse strand, counting down.
GGGTTTCTCCCGTTTGGCGAGTGAGCCCATGGTACGTTTTAAAAGTCCTTTCCGGGTGGCGCGTTCACCGGTGGTAGAAGTTTCTTCCGGAGGAGATTTAATAAATAGCCGATAACGGTTGTCTTTCAATGGTAATAGATACACCCTCATATCCGCCAAAATTATTGCTCAAAGCAGGGAAATCCTATTGGAATTTTTGATTTCCTGTCCGACGCATTGACTCACATTAACTGTTACCCAGGCGATTGGTTAGATTCATCGTTGACTCATAATTTATGTAACCGAAAACAGGGGGAACTTCTTATGACCAATGGTGGAAAACATCATTACTTAAAAGAACTGCCTCACCGTGTTTTTTCCTTTTAACCTGGATAATTCATAACCACTAAGGCACAAAGTCACAAAACAATGAAAAAATTAAAATACATATGATTCATAAAATGATCGCTCCCAAAATTCCGTTTTAAAACAATGCTTCTTTTACGTTTAATATTTTTAGCGACTTAGTGACTTTGTGGTTAAGATTTATGAATAATGCAGGTTAAGGAGTGAGGCAATCTTTTTCCTCCGGAGTTAGACAGAATTGCCATGATCATGATGCAGTCATACGGAACAGTATCAATAAGGAAATTCAGCAAAACTAAATCCGTCTAGATTTTGTTGCAAATTTATTGAACTCATCCGATGTGCCTTATTTCAACGCACCAATCCGCGAAACTCCGGTTTCGCATAGATAAGCTGGCAGCCTATACTACCCCGGTAGCCGCGCCGTAAGGCGTTCCTTCCGGAACATGCTTTAGCTTGCGGTTGGGTGCACGATAAGTTTTTAACATCGAGCTGGCAGTATTTAAAAAAAAGTCCTTGAAAATGGCAATTTTTTTTGTTAAGTATTTAACCAATTGGTTAAACTAAACGATTAAACCAGATGATGAATTACAATACCGAAACCGAACAGAAAATCCTCTCCGCCGCTGCAGAAGTCTTCCTTGAAAAGGGGAAAGGCGCTGCTCGAATGCAAGAAATTGCCGATCGGGCGGGTATTAATAAAGCGCTTCTCCATTATTATTTTCGCTCCAAGGAACGTCTCTACGATGAGGTCTTTAAACGGCTGGTTTCCGACTTTTTTAATGAGTTGTTCGATGCCATCCAGGATATCGAGGATATTCAATTACTCTTAAAAGCCTTCATCGACAATTATATTGATTTGATTGCCCAACGACAGCGGTTAATCCGGTTTATTATCTGGGAAATTGAAACCGGTGGCGGTAAAATGGTTGAATTATTAAAGACCATTATGCAAGAAAGAGGATTAACCACCATCCCCATTGAGGTAAAAATTCAAAAGGCGATCCAGGAAGGAAAAATTGCCCCTGTAGATAGTCGGCATTTAATCCTGAGTTTAATCGGCATGTGTATCTATCCCTTCATTGCACGGCCAATTGTGGAGAACATCTTTCAGGGAATTCAGGTGACCTCAACAGAATTTTTACAACAACGTAAAACAGAAATATTTAATCTGATCTGGAATGGGATAAAGAAGTAAGTGCAGTAGTAACCATATCCTGAAAGCGATGGGTGAGATATGAACATTAAATTGATTACCGGTATTCTTTGGATGACACTATCCGTGAGTATTTTTTCTCAGACCCGGCTCACGTTAAAAGAAGCCTGGGAGATCGCTCTGCAGCAAAATCTTCAGCTCCGTCAGCAGCAAACACAGATTGAAAAATCCCGGCAAGAGGTAGCCATCCGGAAAACGGATTTGTTGCCTACCCTCACTGCCACTGCCGGCTACAATTATGTTTCAGAAGTTGCCAGACTCGATTTGCCGGTTCCAATCCCGGGCATTCCGGAAATTGAAGCAGGGGTAAATCATCAATATGATATGGCATTGCAAATCAAGCAGCCTTTATTTACCGGCTTTCGTCTTTTAAATCTACTCCGAGCCACCGAAAAAGAAGCGCTTTCGCAGGAATACCAGTTACAGAGCATGAAAAATGAGATTCTGTTTCGTATTGGTCAGCTCTACTATGAAATCCAATCCAATCGGATTAAACAGCAGGTCCTCTCTCAGGCAATTGCCCGGGTGGATTATCAACTGACTCAGGTAAAAAATCTATATGAAGTTGGTCAGCTACCCGCCTTTGACACTCTGGAAGTTGCCAATCGAAAATTGCAACTTCGTAATCAACAGCAACAGCTGAAGAACATGGAAAGAGTTTTATTAATCCGTTTTCAGCATTTATTAAATCGTGAAGATTCAATTGATGTCGCTCCGTTGGTAACTGAAGAACCGACCGGTAAGCTGGAGCCCTTGAATCACTATTTTCGTCTGGCAGAACAATACCGTCCCGAGTTACAGCAACTCAACGTGATGCGGGGTGGGCTCCTGTATCGTCGAAAAGTGTTACAATCAACTTATCTGCCCCAGCTTTTTGCAGTTGCCAGCTATCATTATGCCCGACCGGGAGTTAATTTTTTTGAAAATCAATGGATGGATTACTATACAGTCGGAGTTCAAATGCAATGGGAGTTATGGAGTTGGAAGCGAAATCGACGGAAGGTGGAACAAGCCAGCCTCGATGTCCAGCAATTGGATTTAAAAACACAGCAATTGGTTAAAGATATCCGCCAGCAGATTGTCGAAGCCTATGAATTGTTAAAAAACTCCATCCAGCAGATTCGTTACCAGCGGGAATTGGTGGCTCAGGAACAGGAGAGATTTCGGATTACCCAACAACAATTTCTGCAAGGGCAAGCCAGTAGTCTGGAGGTTAACTCCGCAGAAAAATCTTTAACCCAGGCAGAAATGGAATTGCAGCAGGAATTAACGCACTGGAAACAGCTAAAATTGCAACTGGAGTATTCCAGTGGCATTATTGGTAAAGAGTTGGATGAGTATTAAGAGTAAATTCGGTAGCAAGAAAATCAAATTAGCAGAACAGAGGTGACACTATGCGATGGGTCAATCGTTTTCTTTTACCCCTCTTCATGATTCTTATGGTTGGTTGCGCTTCAAATTCTGAGGAAAATGTTTATTCCGCGGTGGTAGAGGGCAAGACAATTCAGGTTCCGGCATTGACCGGTGGAAAAATTTTATCCCTGGCAGTTAAACAGGGAGAAACCGTAAATCGGGATGATATACTGGCCGTCGTGGATACCAGTGAACTTGTATTACAACTTTCTCAGATTCGTGCCTCTCTTGAGGAGGTAAATGTGCAGGAGGAGCTGGCCCGAAGTAATCTAAAACAGGCAGAAACAAATTTTAATTATGTGAGGGACAAACGGAACCGTATTCTGGAATTATTTCGGAAAAATTCGGCTTCCCAGCAATCGGTAGATGATATTGAGCATCAATATCAACAGGCGGAAATCGCTCTACAGACAGCCCGACAGAAATTACTGGCGGTGAAAGCCCAGAGAGAACGATTACAGGCCCAGCAAAAGCTGGTGGAGAAAAAACTCGATGATGCCTTTATTCGTGCTCCTATCTCCGGGGTTATCTCTGAGGTTTATTATGAATCCGGGGAAGCTGTGCCACCTCTCAGTCCGGTGGTGGAACTGCTTTATCTGGCTGAGGTGGAAGTGAATATTTTTGTATCGGAAAAAACCTTACCACAGCTAAAATATGGCCAGGAAGTTACTGTTCGGGTGGATGGCAGGGATGAGTCTCTCACAGGAAAAATCACCTGGATTAGTGACAAGGCAGAATTTACCCCAAAAACAATTCTGACACCAGAGACCCGCACTTCCCTGGTGTATCAGGTAAAAGTCATGGTGCCAAATGCTTCGCTGGTGTTAAAACATGGTATGCCAGTGGAAGTGGTTTTATAGAGATATGAGTCAGTGGGTGTATCATGACGGATTTACCGGGACTGTCATTTAGCAAAAAATATGACCATTGGGAGGGTAAAAACGACCGTTGGGACGGAATGAATTGTGCGATTCGCTATCATCATTATATTGAAAGCGAATCAAAACAAGAAAGGGTCGTATCATGAAACGTTATTGGATGATGGCTGTGATGGTGATGGTCTTTTTCTCCACCATTTTTGCCGGAGAATATCGAGGGGGGGATCTGGTGAAGGTCGCTTCCACGGATACACTTGCTACTGATTTATTTGCCGGAGCACGTAACGTGTATGTGGATGGAGTTGTGCAGGGTGATGTTTATGCCGGATGTGAGACCATCACTGTTAACGGTGAAGTTGGAGATGATGTGATTGGTTTCTGCCGCCAGTTAACTGTTCGGGGTAACGTGGGAGGAATGGTTATCTTCTGGGGACAAACCCTGGAAATTGAAGGTACCGTGAATGGGGATGTGCTCGCCTTTGGTGGTCAGGTGGTCATAACCGATAATGCGAAAATTAATGGAAACCTGTTTGTGGGTACCGGAGAACTGTTGTTGGATGGTGGATATGTTGCCGGAACCATCAAGGGAGGTGCCGGGAAAGGTGTGTTGAACGGCACTGTGGGAGGAGATGTGGATTTAGAGGTGAAGGACATCCGCTTTGGTGAAGATTATCAGCCTGCCGGGGTTACCCGATTGACACTGAAAAAGCAACTGGATAAGGATCGAGCCGGAAAGATACCCGCCAATCTGGAAGTCACCATCAAAAAGGAAAAATTGTTCTTCCAGAAGGGGTTTTTCTACTGGTCACTCTTTGCCATGCTGATAACCGGGATTTTGATGGTTGTTTTGTTTAAGGATTTTTCCAGAGATATCCTGGATTTTGCCCGTCAAAAAATCGGGAAAAATTTTGGAGTGGGGGCGCTCAGTATTATTGCAGTACCCGCGGCGGTAGTTATCTTACTGGTTCTGGTGATTACCATCCCGGTGGGGTTAATCGTACTGGCTGCATTTTTGATTACCTGGTATCTGGCAAAAGTGGTGACAGCTTTAGTTCTGGGAAACTATCTCCTGCAAAGGGGTAAGCAGAACGGTGCGCTTGCCAATCCCTATCTCTCTCTTCTGATAGGGGTGGTTCTGGTTAAATTGTTACCCCACATTCCCTTCATCGGGTGGATTTTGAGCTATGCAATTATCGCTTTTGGTCTGGGGGTAATCATTTCATACTTCTGGAATCTCAAACAAACGGAAGCCGCTTAGATGGAATGAAACGATTGCAGCGAACATTGTTATATTATGGCGCCGGTCTGATGGCTGGTGCCTTTTTTTCCCTGCTCCTTATGCTCCGGCTGGGTAACTCCTGGAGAACCTGGGCCATCGGGTATTTCTATGCCATTTGCTTTTTGCTCTCCATCTGGATAGTAGAGCGTTTCTTTGTTAATAAATTATCGGTTTTTACGAGTGGTCAACAATGGGTATTGCGAACGCTGTTATATACAATTGCCCTGGGGATGGCCTATTTGATCGGTTTGGTATTTCAAATGGCCATGGTATTACCTCTGACAACACTTCAGGATATTTTAACAGAGCAGGTGCTGAAAGGGGTGGTAAATTTGTTGACTCTCCCTTTTCAGAGAGATACGTTATCGGTTCCCTTTAATGTTGATATTCGCCCCTTTATGATTCCTTTTTTTGGAGTGTTGTTTTTGATTGGGCTGGTGAGTGTTGTCGGGAGTTATATCCAAATTCGCTGGCAGGAAAAGCAACAACAAACTGCACTCCAGCAAGCGGAGTTAACAGCCTTACGGGCTCAGATAGAACCCCATTTTTTATTTAATTCTCTAAATACGATAGCATCCTTAATTTCAACAGAACCCCGCAAGGCGGAACATTTAGTGATCCAGCTCAGCAGATTATTACGCTATTTATCTCAGAATGCCAGAAGGGAAAAGGTACCACTGAATCAGGAGTTGGAGTTTACCCGACAATATGTGGAATTGTTGGAGGCCCGTTTTGGTGAACGGTTGCAGGTCGAGTGGCAAATTCAATGCAGCCAACCGGAGTCGGTTCTGACCCCCGTAATGCTCATTCAACCCCTCATTGAAAATGCCATCCTTCACGGATGGAAAAATGCAGAAAAGCCTCTCCACATTACCCTCCAGATTGAAGAGGGGGATGATGAGACCTGGATTGCGGTGGAAGATAATGGCTGCGGTATTCCTGAACCCTTATTAAAAAAGTTACCCCGGCCAGGACATGCGCTGGCTAACATTAATGATCGTCTTGAGTTCACTTATGGAAAAAAACAACTTTTAACCATTTCTTCTCATCCAGAAAAAGGGACTCGGGTTAACATTCGAATCCCGAGGGGGAAAAAATGATTAGAGCCATGATTGTTGAAGATGAACAACCAGCAGCCGATCGTCTTCAGACTTTGCTGGAAGAACAGGATGACCTTGAGGTTATTGGTGTTTATGCATCAGGCAGGGAGGCTGCGGAAGCGATTGAACTGTTACAACCGGACCTGCTGTTTCTGGATGTGCAACTGAGTGATATCTCAGGTTTAGATGTACTGAAACTCATTTCTCATAAACCGGCTGTTGTTTTTACTACTGCCTATGATCAGTATGCTATCGAAGCATTTGAGTTAAGAGCCATTGATTATCTGTTAAAACCCTTCTCCAGAGAACGATTGTTAGAAGCCGTTGAAAGGGTTAAAGAGCATGTGAGGGATAAAGAGGATTCCGTACATCGATTACAGGAATTACTGGCGAACTGGCAACCTCAGCAGCCGTTTCTTCGAAGGATCCCCTCGAAAATCGGGGATCGGATTTACATTCTTAATGATGATGACATTGTCTATTTTGGGACAGAAAACAAGCTGGTGTTTGCTCATCTGACCGACAAAAAATATTTGATTAATTACACTCTGGAAGAACTCCAGTCCCGGCTGGACCCGGAGAAATTTTTTCGGATTCACCGCTCCACGATTGTAAATCTGAACTATGTAAAAACGATTGAATCGTGGTTTGGGGGTGGCTATAAAATGACCGTCAAAGATAAAGCTAACAGCGAGTTAATTATCAGCCGGGCGGCCGGAAAACAACTCCGGCAAAAATTAGGGTGGTAGAAAATCTTTAACCTAAGGGAATCGGTTTCCTCATGAATGCTATTGAAGTGATTAACGTCCATAAATCATACGAAGAAGTTGAAGCCGTCAGGGGAGTTCATTTCCAGGTAAAGCAGGGAGAACTCTTCGGTTTGATTGGTCCCGATGGTGCGGGTAAGACCACCTTGATGAGAGCCATCTGTACGTTGCTGAATCCTGATCAGGGCAGAATTCTGGTTCAGGGGATGGACACGCAGAAAGAAATCGCTGCTATTCGTTCAATTCTGGGATACATGCCCCAGCAGTTTTCATTGTATCAGGATTTATCGGTGGAGCAAAATCTTCGTTTTTTTGCGGATCTCTTTCAGGTATCGGCTGAGGAGCGACAGAGGCGGATGGAACAATTGTACCGGTTTTCCCGTTTGGGTCCTTTTAAAAAGCGACCTGCCGGTGCACTTTCTGGTGGTATGAAACAAAAATTAGCCCTCTCCTGTGCTCTCATCCATACCCCTCAGGTGTTGGTTCTGGATGAACCCACGTATGGGGTTGACCCCGTCTCTCGTAGTGAATTCTGGGAAATTTTGCAAAACATCCGTCGGGATGGTACAACCATCCTTGTTTCTACCGCTTATATGGATGAGGCAGATCTGTGTGATCGGGTTGCTTTGATGCATCTGGGAAAAGTGATTACTCTGGATAGTCCCGCGAATTTGAAGAAAAATTTTAAATACCCCCTTTACCGAATTCGAGGAAAAGATTTGCGCACTTTGCAAAAATTTTTTCAACAATTATCCGTTGTAAATACTACTCAACTCTTCGGTGATGCCCTTCATGTAACCTTCCGGGAGGAACCACAAGAATCGGATTGGAATAGGTGGCAACAGCAGAGTGAGGGCAATCTTCAACAGTGGGAACCACAGCAACCAAGTATTGAAGATGTGTTTTTATCTCATATGAGTTAACGAGAGGTTGAATGGGCTATGAAAGAGCGGAATATTTCGGTTAAAACAAACGGATTGACCAGGCGATTTGGAAATTTTACCGCTGTGGATGGGGTCTCCATAGAAGTGTATGAACAGGAAATATTTGGTTTTCTGGGAGCGAATGGCGCAGGGAAAACCACCTTGATTCGCATGCTCTGCGGTCTTTTGCTTCCCACAGAAGGGGAGGCCTATGTTGCCGGATATGATGTTTATCGGGAGGTGGAACAAATCAAACGACATATCGGGTACATGAGCCAACGATTTTCATTATACAATGATTTAACTCCTTCGGAGAATATTGAGTTTTACGGAGGAATTTATGGATTAACAGATGAAGAAATTAAACATCGAAAACAAGAATTGCTTTCTCAGGTAGGTCTGGAGGAATATGCGGACAAACTAACCCGGGAGCTCCCTTTGGGGTTTAAACAACGATTGGCATTGGGATGTGCCTTGCTTCATAATCCACCAATCGTATTTCTGGATGAACCAACTTCCGGTGTGGATCCGGAAGCCAGAAGAGAATTCTGGGATTTGATTCATCGCACAGCGGCACAAGGTAAAACAGTATTTGTCACCACTCATTTTATGGAAGAGGCAGAGTACTGTCATCGAGTGATGATGATGCAGGAAGGAAAAGTCATTGCACTGGATACACCCGGCCGTTTAAAAGAACGATATCAAAAATCAACCATGCAGGAAGTATTTGTGGCTCTGGAGAAAACCGTTCGAGAACAAAATCGGAAGGATAAGGCTGTATGAAACGATATTCCGGTCGCCTGCTGGCCATTGCCCGAAAGGAGTTCTTTCATATTATCCATGATCCCCGCACCTTGATGATTGTTATCATCATGCCGATCATCCAGCTGCTGATGTTCGGCTATGCCTTAAATCTTGAAATTCAAAATGTGGATATGGCTGTGGTGGATTTTGATCGTAGCCCCGCTTCCCGGCAGTTGATACGGCAATTTCAGGGAAGTCGGTTTTTTACGGTGTATTCCTACCAGGGGTCTATGGAGGAGATCGATAAATTGTTTTTAACCCGTTCAGCGCGGGTGGTAATGATTATCCCTGAAAATTTCAGTAAAAAATTTACCCGTAATCCTTCCACGTCTGTGCAGTTTATTATTGACGGAGCAGACCCCAATGCAGCGATAAATATCAAAAATTATTGTGAACAAGCTGTGCTAAAGTACAATTTACAGGAGAATCAGTTTCTCACCCAACCCTTTGAGATAGAACCCACAATTTGGTTTAACCCCGACCTGAAGAGTACCTACTTTTTTGTTCCGGGTATCCTGGCGCTCATCCTGGTTATGATTTCTGC
>RFIL01000033.1 GCA_003695285.1 Calditrichota bacterium | reverse complement strand
TTGCCAAGAGAGGGGGCGAAGGGGGTGAGTTCAATAAATTTGCAACAGATTCATTTATTTGTAATTATTTTTGGTTGAATTTACTTTTTAGACAGCCCCCGTTTCCAGGTACCATAAGGGTAATGATCGCAATTTCTGCTCAAACCCCAGAATAATGACTCTCATCATTTATATTGGAAATGGATGGCACGGTTAGTCCATCAATTTTACATCCCAGGATACTTTTAATGGGTATGATTCTGCATCTCTACATATGATGCAGTATATGTCTTACGTGACATAAGAGGGGTGAGCGATGAACAAATTTTACTATCTATATATTATTGTGTTGTTGATTGTATGTCAGCTCTGGTCACAGGAAACCACCGGCAATCTGGAGGGATGGATTTTTTCCTCCGATAAATCTGCACTTTCAGATGTGCAGATCATCGTTAGCGGTTCCAGCCTGCAGGGAACGCGTGGGGCGGTCAGCACCGCCAACGGTCATTTCCGTATTGTTAACCTGCCGGTGGGCAGTTACCGGGTGGTCATCGAGCATGTCGCCTTCCACCCGCTTACCATTGAGAAGCTAAAAATTTCCCTGGGGAAGACCACCACTCTGGGGCAAGTGGAACTCGCTTCAAAAACGTTTGAAGTCGCGGAAGTGGTGATCGAATCAGAGCAGGCAATTATCGATCCCAGCAGTACCACCTCCGGATTAAACCTGGGGTATGATGAAATCGACCCGCTGCCGGTTAGCCGTGATTACAAGTCATTAGCGGCGCTGACTCCCCACGCCAATACCAGTTATTACGGCGACGAGGTCAATATCAGCGGCAGCACCAGCCAGGAAAATGGTTATTACGTGGACGGGGTGCTGGTTTCCGATCCCCTGAACGGCTTCTCCGGAACCAATCTTCCCTATAATTTTGTGAAGGAAGTCCAGGTAAAAACCGGAGGGTATGAAGCAGAATATGGCACCGCCCTGGGGGGAGTGATCAGTGTGATTACCCATTCCGGCAGCAACCGCTTCTCCGGAAAAGTGTTCGGTTTCTTTACCAACAACCGCTTTGGAGGAGAGCGCACCACCAGCGTGGTGGGCAATAGTGTGGAAACATTTCGTTCCTATGACGTGGGAATTGCCTTAAGCGGGCCCATCGCAGCCGACAAGCTCTGGTATTTTCTGGCCTATAACCCCAACACCCATGCCGAGGATATCTCCCTTGACGGGCTGGGGGATTTTCAGGATAAATCCGTTAAACATATGTTCAGCGGCAAACTGAACTGGCAAGCCAGCGAGCGAACCCATGTCGTGTTGACCGTTTTTGGCGATCCGGAAAAAAGGGACGGGGTACTGAGCTGGGGAAACGAAAATTCCACCATTGTCAATAAAGATGTGCTGCTGACAAACGTCACAGGAGGTGGACTGAATGTTGCAATGCATGCTCGCAGCATGGTGACAAATAACTTTCTGGTGGAAGCCAATGTCGCCCGCATCCAGCGCAAACTGAGACAGGAGGGTGCCACGGAACGAGGCCGCACGGAACCCTTATTTGTCGATTTGCAGACCAGTACCTATTCGGGAGGGGTCCCAAATGAGTTTGACAATAATTCGGTTAGAATCACTTCGACGCTGAAGGCATCCTACTTCCTGAGCAAGCATACCTTGAAAGCGGGAATAGAGTTTGAAGATGTCAGCCTGTTATCGACTTCTCTTGAAACTCCCGATGCTCAAACCGCTCATACTGCGCAAGGACTGAATTGGGTCTTGAGGGTTCACGACAGCCTCTATTTTGCAAGTGCGGGGCAAGGGGACGATACCCGGGTCCGCAACCGGATACCGGCATTTTTCCTCCAGGATCACTGGCAGATTACCCCGCGTTTGTTAATCAATCTGGGATTGCGCTGGTCAAACGAGTATTTAATTGGTTCCGATGGCCGGGTGGCGCAACGGATCAAAAACGAATTTCAGCCCCGGATGGGCATTGTATTTCAGCCGGGACAATTAGGCTCGCAAAAGATTTTCGGTTTCTATGGTCGGTTCTATGAAAAACTGCCTCCCCAGTTTGTTTCCTTCTTTTATGCCGAGAGTGAGGGGTACTCCATCAGGTTTGACCACAATCCGCTGGAAGATGTCTCCGGCGGCGATACGCTGAGCTTTAGCAGTGGCATTTATCCGGAACTCCCCGGAATGGGGGGACAATATACCGATGAGTTTTCCCTGGGGTACGAGCGACGGGTGGGCAGGAAGATGAATTTCACAGTTCAGGGAACCTATCGTTACCTGGGGGAGGTGGTGGAAGATGCCTACGATCCCGAACTTGGCCAATATGTGGTGGGGAATCTGGGTAAAGGAAATATGAGCTTTATGCCCAGGGCCCGCCGGGAATACCTGGGGCTGCAACTGTCCCTGCAGCGGTTCTCTTCCACCGGGCTCAACTTCATGGCCTCATATACCCTCTCAAGAACTTACGGCAATTACGGGGGGCTGTTTAACCAGGATTTCGGGGGGAATTGGGCAAACGCGAGTGGTATTTTTGATATCGTGGAGCAAATCCCCAATTCCACGGGATTGCTGGCCAACGATCGTCCCCATGTGTTTAAGCTGTGGGGCGCCTACCGTCTGCCTTTTGGTTTGAACATCGGGTCCTCATTTATCTGGCAGAGTGGCACCCCCTTAAATGAATTTGGATCAACTGACTTTGGTTTCTCATATGTAAATTTTTTAAAGAAGAGGGGCACGGTTGGCAGAACTCCCAGCCTGTGGGACCTCTCGGTGCGATTGAGTTACAAACTGCTGCAACTGACCAACATTAGCAGCAAGCTCATACTCGATCTATTGCATCTGGGCAATCCCCGCCGGGCGACCCGGCTGGACCAACGGCGCTACTTCGCAGTGGATGAAAACGGAAATCAGATCCAGGAAAATTCGCGGTATCTCCAACCGCGGAGTTTGCAGGCGCCAATGACCATACGGATGGGGATGGAGGTGGAGTTCTAAGGTTTCTCTTGATCATTTTGATGAAAGGAACCATTTTTATACTGAAAAAAAGCGGTGATGAAGTTTGCGTGGCACCCTGACACTTTTACAACAAATACCGCTCCAGCGGGGAGCCGATTCCGGGATTAACTTAATTTCATTGGCTTCCTGATAAAAAAAATAAGTTGAAAGAATTTTTGTTGTATGGGTCTCTTAAAAAAAGATGATCGATTAAATAGAGAGAAATGATTATCCCTGACACACCACCAGGCAATCCTTCTCATCGTCATATAATTTTTCTCTAAATTTTTGATTAAGTTTCGACCTATCGCTTTCCACCGGCTAAAATAATCTGCCGGTCATTCATCCTGCCCTTCCGATATTTTCTTCTCCGGGCAAGAAAGGGGGCATATGCCAGCCTGTAGAATGGGGGAATCCAAAAGAAGGCTCATTATACTCCTTCTAATACTGGTGGAGTCGATCGCTATCGCCCACCCCGAGCGGATCAAATTCAAACATCTGACGATTGAAGATGGTTTATCTCAGAGTTCAGTGTTTGGGATCGCTC
>RFIL01000266.1 GCA_003695285.1 Calditrichota bacterium | reverse complement strand
TATGCAGCGATTCATAAGCCCGGCGGATACGCCATCTGCAACGCCGGTATTGTTGACCTGGGCGAGAAAACGCTCATCTTCGACCCCTTTATCTCACCGGAAGCTGCCCGGGATTTACTCCGGGCGGCGGAAGCGCTGACCTCCCATCCGGTTGCCTATGTGGTGAACAGCCATTTTCACAACGATCACATTCGCGGCAACCAGGTATTCTCACCTCCGGCGACAGTGATCAGTACCACACGCACCCGCGAACTGATTGCCCAACATGAGCCGGAAGCCATTGCTGCAGAGAAGGAATACGCCCCAAAACGGCTCGCGGAACTCCGGGCAGCGATGCAGAGCGAACAGGATTCTCTGAAACGCCGGGAACTGAGCCTTATGGTGGATTACTTTCAGGCATTAGCGGAATCGAATCCTCATCTGAAAGTGACCCTTCCCAACCAGACTTTTGATAGACAATTGATCCTGCATGGAAAAGACCGCACGGTGATGTTGATTTCGTACGGCAGGGGGCACACCGAAAGCGATCTGATCATGGTGTTACCGAAAGAGAAAATTGTCTTTACCGGTGATCTGCTGTTCATCAAAAATCACCCCTGGCTGGCAGACGGTTATCCGGAGGAATGGGTTGCTTCGCTGCAAAAAATCCGGGAAATGGAACCGGAAATTCTGGTGCCGGGACACGGCCCTGTGGGCGGTCAGGAAGATATTGCCACGATGATCGGCTATATTGAAATGGCCGACAGCCTCACCCGGCAGATGATCCGGGAGGGCAAGTCGATGGAGATGCTGTCCGGCATATCCCCCCCGCCGCCTTATGATACTTGGATGTTAAGCACATTTTTTATCCCGAATTTACGCTTTATGTACGAGCACGCTCGTAAGATGGGACAATAATGGATGCCGATCGGATAGATGTTCTGCTGGTGGAAGATAACGACCTGTTCAGAAAGACATTGCTCAACGTGATCAACCGCAGCGCCCGCCTGACATGCCGCGACGCCTTTGTTTGCGGGGAGGATGCCCTCCGTGCGCTGGAAGAGCAGGGGCTGGCGCCGGATGTTGTTCTGCTGGATATCGGCCTGCCGGGCATGAACGGTGTTGAGTGCATTCCCCAGATTAAATCCCTTTCACCGGCGTCAAAAATTGTGATGCTCACCATCCACGATGACGACGACAATGTGTTCAAAGCCATCTGTGCCGGCGCTTCCGGTTACCTGTTGAAAGATGCTCCTGCAGAAGAGATTGTGCTCGCCATCGAAAGTGTGCTGCAGGGCGGCGCGCCGATGAATTCGCACATCGCCAAAAAGGTGCTGGATTTGTTCAAGAAACTGGCGGCGCCGCCGGCAAATTACGGTCTGACCATCCGCGAAAAAGAAATCCTGAAGCTGCTGGTGGAAGGATTGAGCAAAAAGCAGATCGCAGCAAAGCTATTCCTCAGCTATCACACTGTTGACACCCATATCCGTAACATTTACCAGAAACTAGAAGTGCACACCCGCAGCGGCGCGGTGGCCAAAGCGCTCAAGGAGCATCTTTTATAATCCTTTGCCCCTGAGTTCTCAGCGCTGTCCTTTCAAGAAACCCCTATTGTTAAGAAACAATTGCCTTCCCAACGGATGGTGACCTTCAGTGCGGAAGACCAACCTTGATTTGAGGATGAATCAACCGTCCCATTCGAGTCAACATTTGTTGACGTGAGGGTATCCGTTTTTTCATATTTGAATATGGGTAAAGCAGCAACCCATCAATCTCTCATGGAACCAACCGGCAGGGTGGTTTTTACACTCAACAAAATTTACACCCATTTCATTTGGGCAATCAAAAACAGTGAGTTTTTTGAAGAGCCACCATGATTTCAGTAGCAACCCTACTTAGATAATTTTTTGTTTTTTCCCTTGCATTCAGCAATCCCTTTCTTATAACTACTTAAATTTAGTAGGTTTAATACTTAAAAATTTTTATGGACGAATTTGTGACTTTAAAACTAAACGACATTGCAGAGATTCAAACCGGGATCTATCGCATACCGGACCTGTACGGAGATGTTATTTACTTGCAAGCAAAACATTTTACCAAGAACGGCGTGTTGATCTCACCGGAGCACCTCACTCGGGAATTGAGATTAACCGCAAACCTGGAGAAACACCTTTTGAAAAATGACGATATTTTGTTTGCTGCCAAGGGAGATAAGAATTTTGCCTTCCGCTACCATGCGGACATGGGGGATGCCGTGGCATCATCAACCTTCCTGGTGATAAGAATAAAAGAGGAGCAGCACCATAAAATCATAACCGAATATCTCCAGTGGCTCCTCAATCATCCCTTCACCCAGTCCCGGCTAAAGGCACAAGCCAGGGGTAGCTCTTTACCCCATATTTCCAAAAAAGAGTTGGCAAAACTTCTGATACCCCTGCCGCCGCTACCAAAACAACAACGAATCTTGGAAATGTATGATCTCTGGCAAAGGGAAATGAATCTCAGTCAACAAATTATTGATAAAAAACAAAAACTCTACCAGGCAATTCTCTACAACTGGGCAAAAGGAGAAGAATAATATGGAAAAACAAAACTCCGCAACGATCACTCAACAGGATAT
>RFIL01000265.1 GCA_003695285.1 Calditrichota bacterium | reverse complement strand
TAGTGCTTTGAAAAATTTCTCTTTTGTGTCCACCTTAATTATACAACTCTCCCCCATGGCGAAGGCATCCCTTCGGGATAATCCCCCTCTCTTGCCAAAAGAGGGGGAAAAAGGGGGTGAGTTCAAAAAAGTCCGGGTATAAATCACTCATTTTTCATAGACCTAAAATGTTACGATATCACGAACATTCTCTTCCTATCCTGATCGGGAGCACTGAGGAGCATGTTACCTGTTCCCGGACAGTAGGATGTTCTCTGTTGATGTCAGATTGAGGTTGGAGAACAGGAGGTAAAAGATGGTTCGAATGGCGATCCTATTTTTCATTAGCCTGTGTCTGTGCATCACCTGCCGGCAGCAGCAGTTGAAACCGGTTACCAGTGCCGATGCCCGGACTGTCCTGTTGCACACCGACAAAACGGTATACCATTTAACGGACACCATCCTTGTGATGTTACGAAATGGCACTGAGCAGGTGGTGGAGTATCCCGTTATCTGTGCACAAATGTTGGACATCAGTTTTCAGAAGAAAGAAGATGGAAACTGGAGACAAATTTCCCACTTGCCTCTTCCGGATTGTCCAACGAAATTAAGGTCGTTGAAACCGGGTTCGAAAATTACGTTTAAATTGGCAGCGAGTCTATTGGGAAGCGTTGGTGAATATCGCTTGCAAACCAATTATCGATTCAAGGGAAAAGAGAGCGAATTTCTTCCGGTGTTTTCAGAAGCTTTTACCGTTGAGAAATGATCAGCAGAAAGACCCGGGTCATTTTTGAGAAGTTTTGATGAGGGAATGTTACACTAACTTTCAAAAAGGGGGATATGATGAGAAAGCATATTCTCAAATTTTCCCTGAAATTGGGTGTCGCTCTTTTTTTGTGGGTCGGATGTGACAATGCCACCCAGCCCGGGCAGATGGTACAGGATTTCTCGGATTTGCAGGTGGGGCAGGAGTGGAACTATCTTCGGTGGGAAAAGCGACATTTTGAAGAGCCGGTGATAACTCAGGATTGGGCCACTCTAAAAATTGTCGACCGGAATTCCAATACGGTTACTTTTCAGGAAGTGGTTTACGATAGCGCATCAGAGATGACGGATACCTCTCTGATTACTTTCCAGATAGTTGATTCCAACCTGGTGCTGTTCGGGGCTACTCGTTCCAGACTCTTTGGTTTTTTAGAAAGCCATAACGGAATATTGCCTCTGACCCGGGTGGATTCCAATCTGGTTAATGTGAATATAGATTCGCTTCCTGATATTGCTCAAAAAACCGGAAAACCCCGTTTCATGGGCCATGCCTCCAAAGCACGAATTCTCAATCATGAATATAGCAATTTAACCTTTTTTTATGATTCACTACCGATTGTCCTGGATGCTCCGGGGACCGGTGCATTTTTCTCACCTCAGCAGGGATTGGTCTCGGTGGTCAGGTTTGATGGCTACAGCCTCTTTGAACACACTGGATATCTCCTGAAACCATAAACCCCACTCTCCTGCAATGGCATTCTCCTGAACTTCTGTTCACACCTCTCTCGTTCCTACACAGAGTGTGGGAGTGAGAGGGTGAACCTTCATTGATGAACGTTGCAAAGGTTTTGTTTATATGGCTCCGGGGACGAATCGCTTCTTCTCGAGACAGGATTTCCCCTTTATCTCCATCAATAACTTCTGGCGTTGTTTATCGCTAATGGAATTTTTATATTCCATGGCTTTAAAACGCTGAAAAAGCGATACATACGTTTTTATAGACCAAAAGATGAAAGGATAACTCATGAAAGTTATTAAAATTATATTGGGAGTGATTGTGGCCATCTTAGTCATCCTGTTGGTTGTGGCCTTCTTTTTACCAACCGATTATGTGGTGGAACGGGAAATTACCATCCAGGCGCCCAAGGATACCCTGTTTTCTTATCTGAAATATGTAAAAAATCAGGATGAATTCAGCGTCTGGTCACAGATGGACCCCAACATGAAAAAAGAATATCGGGGCACCGATGGAACGGTGGGATTTGTATCAGCCTGGGATAGTGATCATGAACAGGTGGGTAAGGGTGAGCAGGAGATAATTAACATTAAAGAAGGCGAGCGAATTGATTTTGAGTTGCGTTTTTTTGAGCCGTTTGAATCCAAGGGATATGCCTATTTTATCACCACCGCGTTGGATTCTGCCACTACCCGGGTCATCTGGGGTTTCAAAGGGAAATCGCCTTACCCGTTTAATCTGATGTTACTGTTATGGGATATGGATAAAATGCTGGGAGGTGATCTGGAAAAAGGACTGGCGAATTTGAAAACTTTATGGGAGAGCAAGGATGCAGTCCAAAGCGAAGACAGTTGAGGAATATCTGGCTGAGGTCCCGGAAGAAAGACGACCTTATTTTGAGAAGTTACGGGAGACCATACTTGCCAATCTCCCCGAGGGGTTGGAAGAAACCATGAGCTATGGAATGATCGGCTACGTGGTTCCTCACCGGATTTATCCGGCAGGTTACCATGTCACTCCGGAGTTGCCCCTCCCGTTTGTAAACATCGCTTCCCAGAAAAATTTTATTGCTCTCTATCATGCCGGTATTTATGCCAGTCCTGAACTGCTGGAATGGTTTGTTTCGGAATATCCCAAACACTGCAACCGAAAACTGGATATGGGAAAAAGTTGTATCCGGTTTAAAAAATGGGATGAAATTCCTTATTCCCTGATCGGGGAATTGATGCGCAAAATGACTGTTGAAGAATGGATTGCTCTTTATGAGGAAAAAATCAAACGATAGGGTGATATCATGAAAGGTGAGAAAACAGTAGATGCCTATATCGAAAAGCATCCTCAATGGAGGGAGGCGCTGACCCGATTACGTGAAATCATTCTTTCCACCTCCATGGAAGAAACTATCAAGTGGGGTGCACCGGTGTATACGGTGAATGGCAAAAATGTAGTTGGAATGGGTGCCTTTAAATCCTACGTCGGGTTGTGGTTCTTTCAGGGGGCATTATTGAAGGATGAGCAGAAGAAATTAATGAACGCCCAGGAAGGCAAAACTAAAGCCCTGCGCCAGTGGCGGTTTCAATCCCCGGAGGAGATTGAAGCGGATGCGGAGTTGATTCAATCATACATTCAGGAAGCGATTAACAATCAATTGCAGGGTAAAGAAATTAAAGCGGATCGCAGCAAACCGTTGATTATCCCCGAAGAACTTCAGGAGAAACTCTTCAGTAATAGTGAACTGGCAGAACGGTTTGCCGCTCTATCCAAATCCTGTCAGCGGGAGTATGCGGAGTATATAGCAGAAGCCAAACGACCGGAAACCCGGCTCCGGCGGCTGGAAAAAATTATACCCATGATAATGGAAGGCGCCGGGTTGAATGATAAATATAAAAAGTAAGTTTTCAGATTTCTTGAATGGATTGACGGAACAAACCTGATTGGAAGCTGCTGGTGCAACGTGAGAGAAGTGTGATTTTTAATTAAGTCATTCGCCCATTACAACCAGCACGATTTTTTGAGAAATTCGACCTGCTATTCTTAGACCCTACCGGTAACTGCAGGCTTTTCCAGAAGGGGTGCTTTTGGAAACGCTTGCGCTTGACCCTGCTCAAAACGGAGTTTGGGAACGAGAGCAGAAAACCGGAGCGACTTATCCCCTTTTGCCTAATCACATTCGGAAACGGTTCTCAACTCCCTTTACCGGGCATGAAGATGATCCCTTTCTGATTCTGTCCATCCATTTTAACCAGAAGCGGTTTGTCAAATCGTAGATGCCGTACAAACTCCAGGGTCTTTATCGGTGGCTGTTTGAGGAGCCATTTCCAGTTGACAAAGCAGTAGGGATCCGTGGAGGGAACAGTAAAATACCCGACCATAAAGGCGGTGATGTTTTGAAAGAAATGCGATCCCTGAGAGGGCATCACCTCAAAGTCTTTAAATCCGGCTTCCACGATAACCCGTGCCCCGCAGATGTGTTCCCATTTGACCGGAATCCCCAGCCAGGGATCCAGGGTGCCCCATCGCCCAACTCCAATGAGCAGATAGGGCTTATGTTCCTTTACGAGTTGAGAATTAAAATGGTGCACCTCCCGGGCAACCTGGAGGGATTTACTGCGATCAAATTTCTCATAATCTACCACCACTATATCAAAAATATCATGGATGATTCCATTCCCCAGCACCTTATCACTTCGACAGATGAGCCATTTATCATTCACCCCATCGATGTTCAATTGTTCCTGTTCTCGTTGGAGAACCAGTGGTCGCATTTGTAGGACCCCGAATTCTTTAGGATGCCCCCGGGGTACTGACATATTAACAGCAAACTCGATTTCCACCGGCATTCCCATAGCCTTACGCCCGATTTCCAGAAGGGTGTTCAAAATTTCCGGTAGCGGAAAAAGTTTGTGCTTCAGAATGGGAGCAAAGGTAACCAGTCGGCTTCCAGAGCGGGACAGACCATCGTAGATGGCGTGGTTTTGATGGGAATAGGTAGACCCTACCGGATAGAGGGTGCCGTCTTCCTCGGCAACCGATAAGGGATAACTGGTGACCAGTTTTTCGAATATATCCGGGTCATTGTCTAATAAAACATCAAGGTTCAAAGCGAAGAAATCCTGCTGGCTATTTTTTAAACTTTCATCAATGGAGGTAAACTGGGGAAGGTGATTGGGATAACGGGGAGAAAATTTAACACATTTTCCCCCTTCCACCACGGTTTTCCCCAGACCAAGTGCCACCGAGATAATTCCATCGTTGGCATGCTGGGGGGGAATGGGGTAAAAATTATGGGATTTGGCAACCCCTGCAAAATCCGGATAAAAACGATTTTTATGGGTTGCTCCCACCATCTTTTGAATGATCACCGCCATCTTCTCTTCTTCCAGACGGTAGGAAGTGACCTGGATGTAATCCTTGGTGCGTTTATAAAACGTTGAGGCATACACGCGTTTGATGGTGTTCAACAATTCGGCCAGTCGAACCCGGGAATTAAAATGGTTGTTGGGAATCATGAACGTTTCGTAAACCCCGGCAAAGGGATGATACTGAGAATCTTCCAACAAACTGGATGAGCGAACGGCTAATGGGGTGCGGATGAGGTCTAGAAACTGAGTTAATTGAATGATAACTTCTTCCGGGAATTCGGTAGCTTCCAGAAACCGTTCAATAATTTTTTGATCGTCGGTTTCTGAGAGGGCGAAATTGCGCAGATTATTGGCGTCCAGAAAATAATCGAAGACATCAGTGCCGATGACAACAGCAGCCGGAACATGCAGCAACACATCGTCAAATTTGTTATAGAGATTATAGATATTGATCAAATAATTGACAAAGCTCAGTCCGCGTGCTTTTCCCCCCAGGGAACCGCCACCAATCCGGGCAAAACTGTCCTGGGGATCAAAGGTTTCTTTCTTAAAATCGGTGATAACACCCCGCTGTCGTCGTTTTCGATAGTCTCTCAGGGAAGAAATGAGAGTTTGCCGAAGCTCATTAATGGAAGCAAATTCACTCACCTTGCGAGGCCGTAACTTGTAGGCCAGCCAGAACTCAGTTCGTGCTTTGAGCCAGTTGGAAAAATGGTTCCGTTCCGCATGAAACCGAATGCTCTCATCAGGAACAATGTGGAGTTGTTGTTCCAGGGTATTCAAATCGTTGGCTCGCCCCACTTCCTTGCCATCCGGGGTGCGGAAAACAAAATCCCCGAAACTGAAATGTTCAATCATAAATTTTCGCAAATCATACAACAGCGTGGGAGAATCTTTCCAGAGGAAGGAAGCGCCCACTTCATGCGCTTTACTCTCATTCTCCGGTTTGTTGGATTGCAACAGGATGGGAATATCGTACTGGTCTTTTTTTACATTTCGTGCAAATACTAATCCGGCTTCCGGGTCCTGTTTGCCATTCCGCATAAAATCGATATCGGAGATAATTCCCAGCACGGTATCCTTATACTTCTGATATTGATACCAGGCATCTTCGTAGTTGGTGCAGAGCAGGATTTTCGGGCGTGCTCGTAGCCGCAGGTAACGATCCGGCAGGTTGACCCCTTCGCTGATCAGTCGCATGGATTGTTTAAAAATTTCCATATAAATAATGGGGAGAAAGGAGGAGTAAAAACGGACATTATCTTCCACCAGGATAATCGTTTGTACCCCCACCTGTTTGGTATCATGCTCAACATTGATGCTGTCTTCGATGTGTTTAATAATTCCGATGA
The DNA here is from genome assembly GCA_003695285.1 of Calditrichota bacterium. GTDB lineage: Bacteria > Calditrichota > Calditrichia > RBG-13-44-9 > J075 > J075. The sequence continues at coordinate 2,426 of RFIL01000265.1, read as the reverse complement.
GAATGCGAAAATCCCCCTGCCAGATGAAAACCCGGTCAAAGAGGGAGCCGTTCTGTGAGGCGAGTATTTGATTTAATTCCCGGTTGTCATAAGCCAGCAGAACGACCGGCAAATCGAGATCCGCATCCCGAACCCGACGGGCAAAATCAGCCACATCCATGTCTTCAATATGGGGGGTGGTGATGATCAAATCAAACCGACGCTCATCAGATGCCAGTTTAATGGCCTCTTCACCGCTGGACACACGGATGAGCTCCGGTGCATAGCTTAAATTTAATCCTCGAAACTCCTCGCGGATTAATTCATATAAACGACCGTCCTCTTCAAAAACATACAGGTCGTACAAACTGGAAACCAGGATCACATCACGAATCCGATAACGCATCAAATTGTGAAATCCCTGAAAAAGGGTCTCGAACCCATTTTCAGGAGGGGGAAGGGTGATTGATTTAGTTGCTCCACTCATGATGATCGTCTCGTGGTAAACTGCCTGATGGATTTACTAAAATGTTTCGTTTTGTAATTTATAAACGCAAAGCGGGACAATTTATGTCCCGCTTGCAGTAAAAACAACTTTTTCGAAGTGATTTTTTTAAGTACCCGGTTATACCACTCCTTGATCCATCATGGCATCGGCAACTTTCAGGAAACCACCGATGTTAGCCCCGGCAACATAGTTTCCGGGAACTCCGAATCGTTCGGCAGTCTCCACACAGGTCTTATGAATATTTTTCATGATGGTCTGCAGGTGACGATCCACTTCTTCCCGGCTCCAGGACATCCGAATGCTGTTCTGGGTCATTTCCAGACCGGAAACTGCCACACCACCGGCATTAGCTGCTTTTCCGGGACCGTAGAGGATTTTATTTTCCAGGAAGATATTGACTCCTTCCAGAGTCGTCGGCATGTTCGCTCCTTCTGAGACCAGGTAAACCCCATTATTAATCAGATTCTGGGCATCTTTTCCATTAATTTCGTTCTGAGTGGCACTGGGGAAAGCACAATCGGCTTTGTGGTTCCACAAGGGATTATAATCCAGACTGGGATCATGTTCGGTGTAAACGGCGCTCTTATATTTTTCCGCGTATTCCCGGATGCGTCCCCGACGCACATTTTTCAATTCCATTACAAAATCCAATTTTTCCCGGTCGATACCTTCCTCATCGTAAATATATCCGGAGGAGTCGGAGAGGGTAACAACTTTGGCGCCCAGCTCAATTAATTTTTCCACTGTATACTGAGCCACATTACCGCTACCGGAAACCAGACAAACTTTACCTTCCAGGGTTTCACCCCGGGTGGCTAACATCTCAGCGGCAAAATATACACTTCCGTATCCTGTGGCTTCGGGTCGGATTAAGGAACCGCCCCAGTTCAACCCTTTACCGGTTAAGACCCCGGTGAACTCATTTTTCAGGCGCTTATACTGACCAAACAGGTAACCAATTTCCCGGGCGCCTACCCCAATATCACCGGCAGGCACATCGGTGTTGGGGCCAATGTGGCGATACAATTCGGTCATAAAACTTTGACAGAAACGCATTACCTCATTGTCGCTCTTGCCTTTGGGGTCAAAATCCGAACCACCTTTACCGCCACCCATGGGCAGGGTGGTCAGGCTGTTTTTAAATACCTGTTCAAAGGCCAGGAATTTCAGGATGCCCAGATTGACTGAGGGATGAAAACGGAGACCGCCCTTGTAAGGACCGATGGCGCTGTTCATCTCAATACGGAATCCACGGTTGATTTGAACGTTGCCATTGTCATCCAGCCAGGGCACACGAAACATAATCACACGTTCAGGTTCAATCATTCGTTCCAGAATTTTGGCATGTCGGTATTCAGGGTGCTTTTCCAGTACCAGCACCAGAGATTCCACCACTTCCTGTACGGCCTGATGAAATTCAGGTTCCGCGGGATTCTTTGCTTTAACTTGGGCCATTAATTCTTCAATATAGTCCTTCATGGCTACCTCTCTTTAATATTAGTTACTTTGGAATTAATTAGGGGAGAAAAAGAAACAGGTGAGAGCAGGTAAAAATAAGCTGATTGGGATAGGGGCATGGGAAGAGAATCACATCTGCCGTGGTCAAGAGGTCTGTTCAGCATCGGTTGTCCGTCCGCATTTTCACTCCCAAATCCTTTAATCAGCACTGTAAAAAGCTAAAAAAATCAAAGTGGAGTTTCAAGAGTTATTTAAAATTGCCGGAGGGGTACAAAAATGAAATCTGCCTGTTAAGAGATATCAAACATTTGAATTGATAGAGTTTGTCTTTGTGGTTTCTTTTTTGAACCGCCACGAACGCCAGGGATACGCCACGAACGCAGCGTTAATTTTTTTTATAGAATCTTCGCGCCTTCTTTGCGTGCTTTGCGGTTATTTTTTTGAACCGCCACGAGCGCAAAGGATACGCCACGAACGCAAC
>RFIL01000264.1 GCA_003695285.1 Calditrichota bacterium | reverse complement strand
TTTCAACTCAGGGAAGAAGATATTATCAACATTGTGAAAGGCGTTCAGCAGCAGGGATGGAGAAAAATTTATTTAACAGTCCTGGTAGATTTCCCCACAGAGAAGATGTCAGATTGGCAGGAATTGGTAAAGTTACTCCGCCAGATGAAGGCAGATGCTGGGGAAGATGTAGATTGTTTACTCTCCCTCGAGGGATTTTACCCACAGCCATTCACTCCCTTTCAGTGGGAAAGGCCTGCCCGCAGTACGAAAATTGAAGAAATTGGTAATTTTTTACGGAATGAATTGAATGATTCTGGAATCCAGATCGTTCAGGAGATACCCAGGCTGGCTGAAATCTATACTGTTCTGTACCGGGGAGGCAGACCTTCAGGAAAGGTGCTTTATGACCTCTGGAAACAGGGTGCTCGATTCCAATACCAGAAAGAATTTTACAACTCAGAATTGTGGGAAGCTGTGTTGAGCGAACAGGTATCGAACATCAGCACTATCTTAAATCCTTTATCAATTTCTGCAACTCTTCCCTGGGAGCATTTGGACTCTGGAAGAAGTAAATCGTCTTTGCGGGAGGAAAAGAATCGGGCATTTCAAGGAGAAATCGATTCTGAAAGAGGCGAAATGCTTCCATTGGGAAGGGGAATTTCCCGGAGAGAATTTCAGAATCTGATTCAAAGGAGTTTAAGCGCCTCGGCCATTTCCTATGAATCACCCGGGGTGGATTCCAAAAGGGATACAAATGAAACCACCTCTACCATAAAATATGGTCGTCGAGGGAAGAAACGGCAAACTCCCACTGCAGTGATTAAACGCAGGATTCGAGTACGTTATTCCAAAGTGGGTTTAGCTCGATTTTTTTCGTATATTGATATCACCGGAATTTTTGATCGAGCGATTCGTCTGGCAAAAATTCCGGTGGTGGAATCTCAGGGGAAGAAAAAAACGTTAAAAATATCCTATGGGATGCCTTTACCAGCAGGGATTGCTTCGATTGCAGAGTATCTGGATTTAGAAGTGGCGCTGGGTAAAGAAATAGAATTGAAGGAACAATTAAATCCGTATTTACCGGAAGGTATTCAAATTCTTCAATATAAAGGAATTTTCAGAAAAGTACCTTCTCTGGCTTCGGTGGTCAACCAGGTGACTTATGAAGTAAAGCTCCCGGAAGCCGGGTTATCACAATCCCAGATTGATGATTGGTTAGCGCAGGATGAGGTGTGGATTGAGAGACCGGTAAAAGAAGGAGTAAAACAGGTTGAAATTCGTTCGTATGTTGATGATATCCTCCTGGAAGGAACTAACCTTCAGGTAAGGATAAATATAAAAGAAGATAGAACTGCAAAAATTACAGAAGTTTTAGAATCGCTGTTAACACCGCTGGGGATAGATTATCGTCGGTGTTATGTTCAGCGAACGGGACAGTTTATAGTCACAGAAAATGAGGTTTTAACACCCTTTGATGTGATATAGTCCGGGTTTAATCTGTCAAGAAAGCCTTGCGAGGGGAGTTGAAAGCAGGAAGAACAGAACAATACTGCTCCTAAAAATTTGTTACCTTTTATTCTCTATCGAGCAGTAACTTAAATTCCGGCATGAGTATCACATCAAATTCTGTGGTGGGCATTTTGCCCGGAGGGTTCAGTTAATACGGTGGAAGAGAAGCTTAACAGGAGAGTGGTATTAAGTTTTTATTCTCACATCTTAGCAGAATGAAATGTAGAGGGGTTATTCTGCTGAATTATAAAAGATAAGAAGTGTGTAAATCTACACTGTTTCCACTCGTTTAGAACCGAACCTTCCAAACCTTCCGATAGCCTCATAAAAATCCCGTTCGATATTTATCCCACAGCGATTCCGGTAAGAACCAAATTTACGGAAAGGAAGTGGATGGATATGCGTAAGGAAATCATTATTAATTCGACGAATGAAGACACACGAATTGCATTGTTAGAAAATGGCAAGTTAGTGGAGCTCTTTGTGGAAAGACCGGACAAAGAGCGGATGGTTGGTGATATTTACAAAGGGCGGGTAAGGAAGGTAGTGAAAGGGATGCAGGCTGCTTTTATCGATATAGGATTCGAGCAGGATGCATTCCTTCATTTCTCTGACATGGGTTCCAATGTCAACCAGTTGTTTGCCGATATTGAAGAGGAAGAACTGGATAATGGCAATGGGAGGGTGAAAAACAATGTAGAACCTCAGGACCTTCTCCGAGATGGGCAGGAAATTGTTGTACAAATCATCAAGGAACCCATCAGTAGTAAAGGACCTCGGGTAACGACCGAGCTGACTTTACCTGGGCGTTTTCTGGTGCTGGTTCCCAATCAGCACCGAATTGGTATTTCCCGAAAAATTGCTTCCCGCCAGGAAAGAAGGCGGCTCCGACAAATCGTCCGGAAATTCCTCCCCAAAAATTTTGGTTTAATTGTTCGAACTGTTTCTGAAGGTAAAGATGAAGCATTATTAAAGCAGGACCTTCAAAAATTATTGCAGGAATGGAACCGTATCCAGACCAAAATTCGAACCACCAAGCCACCCATGTTACTTTTTCAGGATTTGGGAATGGCTTCCAGTGTGATTCGAGATTTATTCACCTCCGATGTGGAAAGAGTTGTCGTGGACTCCCGAAAGATGCATCGTGAAATTGTGAAATATTTAAAAGAAGTGGGTTCGGAATTGGTTAATCGGGTAGAATATTTTAAATCCCGAAAACCAATTTTTGATGTCTTTAATATTGAGGAGGAAATTCAAAAAAGTTTACAGAAAAAAGTAACCATGCCCAACGGAAGTTATCTGTTTATTGAACATACGGAAGCGTTAACGGTTGTGGATGTGAACTCTGGTCGCTACTTCGGGAAAAAGGATCACGAGAGGAATTCATTAAAAATAAATTTAGAAGCATCGAGGGAGATAGCCCGACAATTGCGATTAAGGGATGTCGGCGGTTTGATCGTCATTGATTTTATAGATATGGAGCAGGAAGAAAACAAACAAAAGGTTTTGAATGAATTACAGAAAGAATTTTCCAGGGATCGGGCCATTACCAAACTTGGTGGAATGAGCCGATTTGGTCTGGTGGAAATGACCCGACAGCGAATTCGTCCTTCCCTGGTGTTTAATGTCAATGAACCCTGCCCCAACTGTGACGGGAGCGGGTTGGTTCCCACTAAAGGTACGATTCTGGCAAACATTGAAAGAGCCATCCGCCGGTATGTGGCGACGCGCCTCGACCGGCGTATCATTCTCAAAATTCATCCCGATATGCTGGAATATCTGGATAACAAACGATTTGGAAGACGATTCCGTTTGATGTGGAAGTATTGGGTAAAAATCATCCCGGAAGTGGATGAAAATTTACGACCGCATGAATTTCGCTTACTGGTAAAGCGTACCCGAGAAGATGTGACCGAACAGTTTACCTCTTAGGTTTCTTTCCGGGAAGACTTGCCTGAGGAACCCACACATTCTAAATTTACTCAAGAGCCTGGCCGGGAGGGAAACTCCCGGCCGAAGATGTATGTTATGTACTGATCGGGATAAAATCTAAATTTTAGCAGATAAGAGATGATGTCAAAACAGAAAAAAGCGGTAGTCTTGTTGAGTGGAGGGTTGGATTCCACAACCACCCTTGCCGTTGCTAAGCATGAGGGTTATGAATGTTATGCAATGACGTTTCGCTATGGTCAACGACATGGGGTGGAAATCGAGTGTGCACGCAACATTGCCCAACAGATGGGGGTAAAGGAACATTTGATTATCGATATCGATCTCCGTCTGATTGGGGGGTCTGCCTTAACCGATAATCTGGAAGTGCCCAAAGGTCGTAAACCGGAAGAGATAAAGGAGGGAATTCCGGTCACCTATGTACCGGCCAGGAATACGATATTTCTCTCATTTGCGCTTGGATGGGCAGAGGTGCTGGAATGTGAAGATATATTCATCGGAGTAAACGCCCTGGATTATAGTGGTTATCCGGATTGTCGTCCGGAATATATTGAAGCCTATCAGCGGATGGCCAATCTGGCGATTCGAGCAGCTGTGGAGGGTAAACAACACATTACGATACACACCCCCCTTATTCATAAAAC
>RFIL01000263.1 GCA_003695285.1 Calditrichota bacterium | reverse complement strand
TCTTTGGCCATTGTTCATCTCCTGAGTTAAAAAACAGCTCAGGAGAATTACTAAATCGAAATAAAATAAGCAAATACAGTTTAATTTAACATTGTCAAGTGTTTTAAGAAAAAAGATACAACCCTGGATTAGGAATCAAGAAAGCGCTGCTGCAGAGATATATAGTTTGCTAAAGCTTCAAAAAAAAGTAGGCAAACAATTAGAGGTTTATCTTCTGGCTTCGGAGACCATCCTTTCACGGCTTGCAGTTGAGATACTTTATGAGGAATTGCAAAACCATCAGCAGATTAAGTCGGTGAATTTTGATCCAAAAGTAGATGTAATCCCCGGGCTTCAGGTAGCTGATCCGAGCTATTTTAGGGATACTGGCTTATTGAACTTGATGAAACGGATAAATGATATTGTTGATAATGCCCCTAAAAAAGCCATTATCAACATGACCGGCGGCTTCAAAGCAGTGGTGCCGTTTCTGGCAATTTATGGTCAATTGTATGGTGTTCCTACCTACTATATTTTTGAAGAGGCTGAGGAGTTGATCCAAATCCCTGAATTTCCCATCAATTTTGACTTTTCGTTGGTAGAAGATTACTATACCGCCTTTGAAGATGCCAATAAAGGTAACGTAGATAAATTGAAGACGAAAAGCGCTTTCCTGATCAATTTGGATAATGACCCCGGTAAAGCTGAAAAATTGTTAGAGAATTTTGTAAGACGGCAACTGTTTAAGATTGCCGAAACGGAAAAAGTTTCTCTTACAGTTTACGGCAAACTATTGTTTGAATATTTCAAGACAAACTATTCCTCAAGAGGAGACAGTGGAAATTTTATAGGCGAATTTATGGAATTGAAGCTCTATGAGTTTCTTATAACCACTCGTCCAAAGGATTTGAAAATCTTTCATAGCCATAAATTTGACAATTATGAAGCTGATTTGTTAATCGTTGATCATAATCAGAAAACTGTGGAAGTGATTGAGTGCAAGCCGGGCGGAAATGTGCCCTTTTCAGACATCAAGAAGAAAAAGATTAAGGGGTTACTCCCCGAGGTTAAAAAACAATACAGAGATTATGAGATTCATTTTCTGATTTATTGCTACCATCAGAGTGCCAACTGGAAGCATTTGCAATCCAAAATGCATGAAACTTCGCAGTTAGCTACACAATTTGGAGCAGATAAAGTGAAGTGGTATTGGATTCAGACCGACAAGCTTTCCACTCAAAAGATTTCCAAGCAAAATATCCAAGAAATTAATTTAGAGGAGGTGTAAGATGTTTAAAGTTGCCAAACCAGTTTTTTTGATTGTAGAAACCCCTTTGCACGCTGGCAGTGGTAGCGACTTGGGAGCGGTGGATTTGCCAATTCAACGGGAACGGCACACTGATTTCCCAAAAGTAGAAGGTTCTTCTGTTAAAGGATGTTTTCGGGAGGCTTTTGAAGAATATCCCGCAAACCATGAGATTGTGGTCAATAAAAAGAAAACAAAGGTTAGGGATTTAATCGGTCTTACCTTTGGCCCAGAAGATGGTAGTGAAGGCGCGGGGGCTTTGGGATTTACCGATGCCCGCTTGTTGCTGTTTCCGGTAAAATCTATGAAAGGTATTTTTGCCTGGATTACCTGCCCACGGGTGTTACGCCAGTTTAAGAACGATTTAACCCTGGCAGGAGTTACCCTGGAAAAAGCTGTGCCAGAAACTCCGGGGGTAATTCCTGGTGCGAATGTTACAGTTAGCCAGAAAGTGATTTTAGAGGAATACACTTTTGACCTGCCTAATAGCAATTTGCTAAAAGAGTTTTCCGAGTGGCTGGCCGGCAGAGTGTTGCCTTCCGGAGAAGAATACAATTACTGGCGAGAAAAAATGAAAAAAGATATTGTGATTTTACCGGATGACGATTTCCGGGATTTCGTCAATCTGTCTACGGAAGTAATTACACGAACTAAAATTAGTCCCAACACCGGAACTGTGGAATCCGGAGCACTCTTTACTGAGGAATATTTACCCTCGGAAACCGTTCTTTACACACTTGTTCTTGCTACTCCAATCATGCGGCCAGATGATAAGAAAAATAATAGTGTTCTAAAAGCAGACGATCCGGTACAAGAAGCTTCCAATGTGTTGGAGTACTTCGCCACAGGATTACCAACGGTAATACAGATGGGAGGCAATGCCACAATTGGCAAGGGAATAGTTCGTACACACATTATGAAGGAGGATAAAAAATGAAATCTGAAACAACAATTCTAAAAGGTATTGAACAAGGCAGGGCAAAATTTGCCTATGACAAAGTGATGGAAGCCAAAACGCAATTAAAGGAAAAAGCTCCAAATTACAAGCAATACGCAAAAAAAATTCCTGCGATGATCAAAACGAATGGCCTCGGTGCAACTTTAGTTTTCATGGGTTCCAAAGCAAAAGACAAAAATGGGAATGAAACAGCCTACGGTGTCTTGTTGAATCACATTTTTGAATGGCTCAAAAAAGATTCCAAGCCATTGTATGGAGACGTTGCCAATTTGGAGAGCAGTACAGATTTGCCCGGATATGTAGTAAGCTTGGCGTCACCACAGTATCGTGCTATGACACTAGAAGTACTGGCATTTGTAAATTGGGTACGCCGTTTTGCCGATGGAATGATAGAAGGGGAGACCAGCGATGGAGATTAAAGCAAAACTTTTCGTACGAACCACCAAGAAGGGAATTGCTGGTGAAATTTCCTGGACAGATGATCAGGGCAGAGCTAAGCGTATGCCTGTTCCACCGGGAATTCCCCTTACTCTAGACATGAATGGAATGGATTGTATTATGGAAAGGGAAGGCGGTCAGATTATCAGTCTAGTGGTAGAGGGTCAGGATTTGATGACTAAACGTGAGATGGCTCCGTCTCAGTCCAAGAGCGGAATGCGTTCAGGTCAAGAGCCCCCACCACCTGGTTCATCACCGCCCCACTTGTCTTCCTTTAACAAAGGGAAAAGTGATGGAGAAATCTATGATGTTCGAATGGCAAAAATGCCTTTGGATACTATTGGTGTTTTAGCACAGAACGTTCAAATCGAAAATTTTCATTTACAACTTTATAAAACCGCTCCATATATAGTTGAACAAACTAGAAGAAAAGGACCGAAAGAGATTGGATTTAAGGTCTATCACAAGAATATTGTTAAACTTGCACCGATCTTTTCGGAAAAGCCAATTAATGCTCTTCTTGAGAGACAGAAAAAGTCCATTCGTGCTCTTAGCAACCATTGCAAAGTGTTTGAGTGCAGTACTGATTGGCGCCTGATTATCGGCCTTGGAGGCGCTTCTGTATATGAGACCTCTATGACACTGCATCATCTCTATGGTATTCCATACATCCCCGGTAGCGCTATAAAAGGTGTTACCCGCAGTTGCTATATCATCGAAAAGTATGGTCAAAGAGAGGATCCTGAAAAAGAGGCACTTAATGACCCAATGTTTCAAAAAATTTTTGGTCATCCAAAGCTCGAAAATGCCGAAGCAAGCAAAGGATTTGTAGTTTTCCATGACGCTTTTCCTACAACATCCCCCCAAATTGTACCGGATGTTATGAACCCCCATTATGGCCCATACTATTCTGACGAGGAAGGTAAGATTCCCCCCGCAGATTATCACAGTCCGGTACCGGTCACATTTTTGACCGTGCAAAATACTACTTTCCGCTTTTGGCTGAGTCTCCAAGACCGTTCCGGTCAGTTACAAGGAAGTTCAAACATAGAGAAAGTACTTTCTACCGCCGAAGAATGGTTGAAAAAAGCTATTTCAAAATTTGGGATCGGTGCAAAAACATCTGTGGGATATGGATATATGAATATACAGAGTTGAGAAGCCAAGCCATGCTCTTCCTCAACCTCTCCCACCCCCTCACCCCGGAACAACTGGAACAGGTTCGGGCAATTAGCGAAAAAGAGGTGCGGCGGGTTATCAATATACCGGTGCACTTCGATGGTTATCGATCCTACGCTGAACAGGTGGCTGAACTGGTGGATGGTATCGACCTGACTCCACAGCAGTGGCAGAACGAACTGATCGTGGTCAATTCCCCTTCATTTAACTTCACTGCCGTGGTGTTGCTGGCGGAACTGCACGGGCGCATGGGATACTTCCCTCCCTGCCTGCAGTTGCGACCAGTGGAAGGCAGCTTGCCGCCGCGATTTGAGGTGGCCGAAATCTTGAACCTTCAGGAAATTCGAGAAAAAGCCCGGCAACGGCGACAAATCGGATAAAGAAGCCCTTCCGGAACATCCGGAAATTTTCCCGTTAGTGTAAGGCTACCTTCCGTAAAGTATTCTCCGATGATTGTCGGAATGGGGCAGTTTCTCGCTGCAAATGTAGCAAAAACCTTCCCTGTCGGGAGAATCTTCTTTGCCCATCTGTTTCAGGGGAGCGATATGAACCCCCTCTCCCACCGCAGGACATCGCATGTACATTCTGATATGCTACGACATCCAGAATGATCGTTCCCGAAATCGCATTGGTGAAATCCTGTTGGATGCGGGGTTTTACCGGGTGCAAAAAAGTGTCTTTGAGGGAGTCATCGCTGCCTCCGTGTTGCGGGAAGTGCAGCGACGGTTGAAGCCCTTTGTACAGGAGAAGGATAGCATTCGCTATTACCGGCTTTGCGGGAAGTGCTGGCACAATGTGATGGTGCAGGGAGTGGATCATCGGGCGCCGCCGAATTCAAACAGCATTGTAACCGTGTAAAACTTTCCACAGGAGGAAAGTGTATGAAACGAGCAGCCATCATCATCTTCGTGTTTGGGGGGTGTTTTGTTGGATTTGTGTGGTTAGGGCAGGTGATCCCCAAACCATATATTGTCATTCTGGATCAGGCGGGAATTGTGTTCGGTTATTTGTTGGGCTGTCTCTCTG
>RFIL01000262.1 GCA_003695285.1 Calditrichota bacterium | reverse complement strand
ACTCACTGTTCTGCCAACCGCATCCACCTTTACAAACTGTATTCCCTTCTCACCTCGTAATTCCTGATCGAGCACTTTCTCCAGCCCTTTCTTCCCAATGATATCACCCTTTTCATACTGCGGATTTTTTTCCAGATCCCTTTCATCCACTTCACCCAGGGTTCCCAGAACATGGGAAAAAGAACGAGGATATACATAATGCCGGCGTGGTTCGACCTTCCACTCCAGACCCGGAATTTCCAAAATATTTTCCTGTAAATAGGTGAGGGTCTTGAGATCCACATGACGGGCAATTTTTACGGGTTTAAATGAGTACCGATAGCGTATTTTCTTCTTGATGACTTGAGGTGGCATCTCCAGCACTTTGGATAATATGTTAATGGTATTCTGGTTACAACGTGCCGGTATTAAATAAAGGGAAAAGGAAGGGCGATTGTCGGCAATTAATTCTCCATTTCGATCAAAAATTAACCCACGGATAGGGGGTTGCGTAATCAATTTAATGCTATTCTTCTCGGACTGTTTTTGGTAAATACTGGCCTGTTTTACCTGTAAACGGAAGAATCCCCAGGATAGAAACATTACTCCCAGTGTGATGACACTATAAAACACCCATTTTCGGGTTTGAATTCCTGTTGAATAGTACTCATTCATGATGATGAAACCACCGACCGACAAAATAATAAATGATTGTTCCTACAATTGCTGTATAAAACAGGTTGGGAATCATATAGACAAAAATCATTACCTTCCAGGACATATCCCGGCCTAAGGAGTTAAAAAAGAGCATAATGATGTCATGAACCCCACCGGCAACAAAAAGGGCAACAATGAATTGATAACGTTCGCGAACTAATTCTGAACCAAAACTTCCGGCAATATAACCGGTTATGGATTTACATAACGCCCCCAAACCTAATAAACTGCTGGATATAATATCACTGGATAACCCCACCAGAAAACCAGCTGTACTCCCTGCCATCTGACCGTGATGGAGAGAAAAAATGACCAGAACGATTAAAATAAGATTGGGTTTCCAGTAATAAATCTGAAAAAGTGGAGTGATGACGGTGCTTTGTAAGAGGAGGGCCCCCAGGAACACAAAAAAATAACGAATAATATATCTATTCATCTCTCTTCTCCTCCCTGAGTGCCCGGATCACAAATACTTCTTCCACAGCATTAAAATTCACCGCTGGCTTAACCCGTATCTCCTTGAACCAGTCATATTCATTCTCAATAATATCTGCCACCACTCCAATCTTTAAACCGGGGGGATAAATTTGACTTAACCCTGAGGTAATCACCAATTCCCCCCGCTTAACTGGGATATTTTTGGATATATACTGCAAATCCAGCCAGGAATTGCCAGACCACCCAACAACCCCCACTTCTCTACTCTGTTGTAATCGTGCGCTTACCAGAGAATTATGATCCATAAGGATTTGTACAATGGATTCACTCGTTGTCGTAGAGATGATCCTCCCGACCAGTCCATCAGCGTTTACCACGGCCATGTTGATACGAACACTATCGTCTTCACCCACATTAAGAATTAGGGTGCGTATCCCTTCTTCTGTTCCTTTTCCGATTACCCGGGCTGCGACAAGATGATAAGGACTGCTGGTTTTCAATTCCAACAATTTTCTCAGTCGGGCATTCTCTATCAGCACTTCCCGTAGTTTGATATTGGTCAGGCGGAGATCAAAATTCTCCTTCTTTAAAGCCAGGAGTTCCTTTTCCATGTTTTGATGCACCGTGATGGCTTCTTTAATTTCATCTATCCATTCAATCGTCTGTAATAACACCAGGCGAACTCCACGTAATGACCGCCCATCACTGAAATTCATCAGCAACAATGAAAGGAAAATGTAAAACAACAGTAACCAGAGTGAACGATTCAGGGAGAAAAAAGTGAGAAGACGTTTCATGTCAGTTATATTTTCTCTTCGCAGTTACAATTTATTTGTTCAATATATTGAGATAGTTACTTTTTCCCTAAAAGGAAAGCCTCTCGGAGCCAATTTCTAAACATCTCAAAATTCCCAATACCCACTGTCATGGCCAGATGGTGGTCCTATCCACAAAGTGCTTCCATCTGGCACTTGATGATATTTTTACATATCCATTTCTAACAATCCTTTAACACCTCATTTATACACATAAAAAGCAGACACAGCAACTACTTTTTTACCTAAAATTTGACTTGTAACTCTCTTCTCTATCACCCTCTATGCCGGTAAAATGATATCATATCTGTAAAACCATAAAGGCCAATAGTGTCAAAGGACAACCTCTTTCCTGATAACTTCTCTTTTAACCTGTCATTCCACCTTGCCAGTGTTTCCGGTGATAAACGCACAAAATCCGGATTGGCAAAATACCCGATGGTGACGTGAGGGGCGTAGGTATTCGGATGAGGAGCACCAAATTTTTCACTATAAATTTGCGATAGTTGCCAGCGTTCTTCAACCAGCTGCTGCATTATGTCTTCGGAGTCTTCATCACCGGGTTCTATTTGAATGACAAGGGCAATGTTCTCCCAGTTGAACAGTCCTTTGAATGTAAAGTGAAGCATCCATTTCTTTTGAACCAATAGGGAAAATAGAGCCGGATTGATGATTTCATCATCCCTTAACATGGAATCCGGTAATCGGTACAGAAAATCACGAACTTTCTGATACCAGGGATGCTTTACCTCGGAGAGATTTCCTTGATTCAATCCATCCCACACCGTGACATGATAACTGAAAGGCGGTAAAGGGCAAAACCCATATGCCATGATTTCTGACCTTTTGAGCTCTTCATTCACAAACTCAGCCAACAATTGATAAAATTCCAGGCCAGGGTCACTGCTAACCGGTGTATAAAGCTTTGGGAATCCTGACTCTGATCGCCTGAGAGAAGCTCCCGGGTTATCAAATAAAAGAGAAAATCCCGGAAAGGGCGCCCAGGTGGGAGTTGTGCTTGATAATTTCGGATTCGTAACCGGGATAGTATTGTGTGAACTCATTCTTTGCCTTAACTGTTGGAATCAACTGGTACCCCCTGACGCCGGGGCTTCAATTTACTCATCTGCCTGCCAACCGATAACCGCATTGGCCACAGCTCGCGGTTCGGGAGGAAGAGCATAAACATCTTTTTCATATTCATGGTTATAGGGAGAAATATTTAATGTTTTATTATCCACCACGAGTGTGCTACTACCACCGGGGTCAAACCCCATCGCCATTACCATCCCCTGCTCTTTCAGGATGCGCGCCATATCGTAATGAGTAGCTCCTACTGATTCCCGAATCCGCCCATTTATCGTCAGGATTGATAAATCCCCCTTCACGTCCAATCCAATGGCAATTTTGGGACCTCGCATGTCAGTATAGTCCAGCCGAGCTGCCTGGGTACGAATTGAATTCTTAGTTGTCCAACCTTCCAGTTCCATATCGATACAGACCTCGCCGTCGGATAGCAACATGGGCCCCGCTTCGATGGCTGATTCTATCTCTTCCCATCCCGTTAAACGGATTTCTAATTCCATCCCGGGCTTCCAGGTATCCGGAACTTGCGCCGGTGGAAGAGACAGGGTGACACCCACCGGAAGCACCGGCACTTTTTCATCCTCCCGGGTAGGAATGATATCTTTAATTCGGTTTCCAGCCAGGCGAACCAGAGTTCTCCCATTTCCGGGAAGATAGTCATGAGGATAAAGCAAATCATAATAGGCTGGTTCTTCCGGAGGGGGTACCTCGCAATTATATGCAGAGCTTGAAAAGCGGAGCACTCCTTTCGGAGTGTCTATTTCGAATCCTCCCCGGCAATTCACACGCTTAATGGAAAGTCTCCCATCGGGATGGACCAGAAACGCCGGTTTGTTGAACAAAGGCAAGGAAAGTACTTTGCCAGCGGTAATGATTAACCCCAGCGGCGAACCAACAAATTTTTCCGGCAATCCCAATTTACCCACTAACTCCGGATTCAAAATATAGCCCCCATTCCAGGCTACCCGCGCACGGGAATGGTTTTGTTGTTGAAATTCCTCCAAAAATTGGAGAACCGTTTTCGGCCGACTATCTGTGGAGACCACGTTAAAATACCACCTTCTGGAAGAATTATTGAGATTCACTTTCGCCAGCATACCTGCCCATGGCAAACCATCTTCATAAAGCCCATTGATAGAATGGTATTGCACTTCACCGTCAGAAGACTCTTTACCTACCATGCGACGAAGAATGGTCTTAACAGGGCTTCCTTTTTCTTCTACTTCTCTTTTGATCAGACTTAACACTTTTTTCTCACCATGCATTTCACATAATTTCCGAAATCGTACGCTCTTCAAAAGAATACTCAAAGATTTTCCGGTTTGAATAGGGGTGGGGTATGCCAGAGTAAAACGAATTCCGGGAGGCACCCATTGCACATAGCCACTTCCCTGAGAAATTCCCAGAATTTTTGCTGCCAGGATGTGGGTTGCCTTCCCAATATGAAATCGACTCATATCCAGAATATCCGTCATCATAGCCGCATGATCACCATTAGTAATCAAAATCCCTCCTCCCCGTCGAACCTGTTGCAATGCTCGGGCAGCTTCTTCCCCAAGTTCATAGAGATGAAGTCCCACACTGAGTTGCAGAGTCGGTACAATTTTACAAATACCATATTGAAAGAGTAGTTTGAGTTCCGGATGGTTGCGATAAAAAATAAATGATTTCAAAACTTCACAGGTCACCGAATTGCCGAGAGGAAATTGATGTTGAAAAATAAAAATGGGTGCCAGTTTCTTTTTCTGTAAATCCCGTTCCCGAATTTTTTCCCCCTTTCCCTTTTTCAATCGTCTGCGGACAGGATAAAGAACAAATACTTCCAGCTCCGTTTCGATATATTTTCCGGGAAAAAGAGCAATGGGAATATTCTCTATCAGCTTCTGCTCCAGATCATCCACATGATCAATTTCCAGGGGAGCATTCTCATACAGTATGGCCAATTGTTTATGCCAGTCGCTACCTTTGTCCAATCCTTCGTTAATACGAATAACGGGAGGAGGAGAAGCCAGTCGGTTGTATAACATGTTGATGACACCGGACAGCTCCTGCGGTGTGAGATCACGATAGGGGTAATAGCGTTTATTCCGATGACGATAGGCGAGGGAATGATCCATCCGTATTGAAATTTCGCCCTCCCAGTAGCGGAAGATTTCATCTATGCTATTATAAAATAGGTGAACAGTTTCTATGGGAAGCGGAGAGGGATCAGGGGTATTTTCCACCAGGTCCCTGGCAAAATGCATCGCCATCCCCCGTATCCGTTTTTCTTCCACCCTGAAATAACTGGGGTCGATCAATGATTTCAGAAAAATCATAAACGCCATCTGACCATAGCCCGGTAAATACTGACGCCGCTCCACATTTATTAACCCTTTTACAAAATCCTTATTCTTCTTGAGATGTGCCTGATAATCCTCCAACACCTGTCGTGCAAGAGGAGTGGCATGTTTAGTGGTGGTAATCTGAAGATACATTTTATATAACACTTCATGAAATTTCTTCTGCAGTGCCTGAAAGCTAAATCGACGTCGGATAACTTCACGATTCCGATAATTATATTTTCGAAAGGCTTGAGGAGAGAAAAGCTGGCGTTTGACCAGTTCAATAACTTCCTGATTCAGAGAAGGATCTGTAAATTCAATCACATTCAGATGTTCATCTTCCTCCAGGGATTCGCCAATCAACTCGGAATAAACATACTCCGGTTCATAACGTCGACAAAAGATAGGGATTCCGCTGGCAGCAGCTTCTAAAAGGGGAAGGCCCCGCCCTTCTGTTTCACTCGGCAGCGTTACCAGGGAAGCCACATTATACACATCCGGCAGAGCAATGGGTTTTTCGAATTTTTTCTTGAATGATGGGCGATCCAGTTCACTGAACAGGCATCCCAGAAAAACCCTGGAGCGATGTTTAGGAGTGAGTTTATCCAGCAATTCACCAAATTTCTTCACCAGTTCCAAAAAATAGGATTCCTGGCCGGTGGCAATCGGTCCGGTGATGAGCAGGGTTAATTTTCTCTCCTCGACGGAATCGAAGAGCTCGATAAATTCTTCATCGGCAAACAACTTCTCCAGAAGGGTAAAATTTACCTCAATCGCTTTGCGGGGTAAAATACGGGTGGGTTGTAACAAGATGATATTGTTTTCAATGAATTGAATCGGCTCATTGCTGGATGCCCCAATTAACATGGGTTGAAAGGTATCGCCCGGTTGATAGCTATTCATCACTTCAGTGGGCTGCTTTACAAACAGAGCATCTGAATACCCCGCCAGGACCGATTCCAGTTGTCGCAATATCTCTCTTTGCTGAGCGGGATCATCAACAATTTTGAATTTATCCAGATCGATAGCGGTCCCGATCAGGTCCACACTGGCAGGATTCATCCCATGGGTCTCGATTAATTGATCACTTTGATAGGGATTAATGTTTAATGAAAACCAGGTGCGGGATTCCCAGGGATATATCAACTCCAGCAAGGTGAACACTTCTCCAAGATGATAGT
>RFIL01000261.1 GCA_003695285.1 Calditrichota bacterium | reverse complement strand
TCCTGATTTTGCCACTCCTTCTCCACTTCTACCACAATTTTCCCATGTTCTGTAAATTTAATGGCATTCCCAATTAGATTGACCAATATCTGGCGTAACCGGCCTGGATCTCCCATGAGAACCATGGGGAGATCATTGGGCAGATGCAAAACCAACTGCAGCCCTTTTTGATGCGCTTTAAAAGAGAGCGCTTTGATGGTCTCTTTCAAAAGCTCTTCCAGGGAAAACTCAATGATTTCTAACTCCAGTTTTCCCGCCTCGATTTTGGAAAAATCCAGGATGTCATTAATGATGGTTAACAGAGATTCAGCAGAAGATTTAACCAGTTCCAGATATTCCCGTTGCTCAGGGGTGAGTTTGGTTTCCAGGGCCAGTTGGGTCATCCCCAGAATACCGTTCATGGGGGTACGAATTTCATGACTCATATTGGCCAGAAATTCACTCTTGGAACGGGCCGCCTCCTCTGCTTTTTTCTTCGCTAATTCCAACTCTCCAATCGTTAAGGTTAATTGATGGGCATGCTCTTCCAGAGTCGTTTTAGCACCTAATAATTCAATCGTATATTTTTCAAGCGCTTTCACCGTTTCCTGGTGTTCAACTTCCAGTTCTTCCAGCACTGCAACGCGCTCACGG
This sequence comes from Calditrichota bacterium, assembly GCA_003695285.1. Taxonomy (GTDB): domain Bacteria; phylum Calditrichota; class Calditrichia; order RBG-13-44-9; family J075; genus J075. The sequence goes on along the minus strand of RFIL01000261.1, from coordinate 2,075 downwards.
AGTGCTTGCAACTCGGCTATGAGTTCCCGCTTGGTCTTCCGCTCGTCGTTGTATCCTCTTTTACTCATTCCGCAAGGTCTTGATTGAATTATTTATTTTTTTCATATCAACCTTCAAAAGTCACTTCAATATCATGGCTCCAGAAGGTGTTTTTCCTTTTTCTCTATTCCCATCATGCCGGGATAAACAATTGATGGGCCCACTCCACTGCTTCCAGATATCCTCCCGAAATTTGAGCACTTTCTAACTGTAATTCATTGGCCAGATGTTCACATTGTGCCCAGTTTCCCTGCTCATAATTCACCACCACTTCAAAAACTTTACGATAGACATTCTGCTTTCCCAGCAAGGCATCACGGATATCAACTGAAATGGGTAGCCCTTTCAGAATTTCTTCCATGGGACGATCCATAAAAGCATCGATAAGAGAAAACAGCCCCATCAGGAACAGATCCGAAGCATCTTTTTGCAAAGAGGTCTTCTTTGCAATTTCTTCACAGAAATGAGCGCGGATGAGCGAGTTGACCGTCAACTCTTTCGGTTTATCGCTACCCATGTGATTTAAGACCAGGAGAGAAACCCATTTTTTAATCTCTCGACTTCCCAGCATGACCAGTGCCTGACGAATGGATTTGATTTCCCTGGGAATACCAAAAGCAGCTGAATTGATAAATTTCAACAGTTTAAAGGAGAGGGAGACATCTCGCTTGATGATATTTTCCAGTTCATTTAAGTTCAATTCCGGTTTATGAATCTCCCGGAGTATCTGCAGGTAATTCAATTTATAGCCCGGAATATCCTTGCCGGTCACTATCTCCGGTTTACAGAAAAAGTACCCCTGAAAGTAGCTGTAACCCCATTGACAGGCTTTTTCAAATTCTTCTTTTGTTTCCACTTTTTCTGCCAGGAACTGTATTCCCAATTTCTGATATTGTTGAACCAGTCGCCGACGTTGTTGCTCATCATTCAGCAAAAAATCAACTTTGATGATGTCCGCAAGTTGCATGAGGGGGATAAATTTTTCATCAAACACAAAGTCATCCAGAACAATTTTATATCCTTTCTCTCGCAACCTCCGGCAGGCGTTCACCACCTCCTGATCCGGCTCAATAGTTTCCAGGATCTCCACTGCCAGCAAATCCCTGGGAAAGATGGTTGCCACCTGATCCACCAGTAAATTGCGGGTGAAATTGATAAATGCCCGCTTTCCACGGGTTAACTCATTCATCCCAATGGAGATAAAACTGTTGGTCAGAACTGTAGAGGTTGCCTGATCTCCATTCACAGTATTTTGAAAACAATTCTGAAACCCATTGCGAAACAGGAGTTCGTAGGCAACAACTTTCTGATGTTGATCGAAAATAGGTTGGCGTGCAACAAAGATATCCATATCTTATTACTCCCTTAATCCCTTAAGTACGTGTTACATTATCGACACAATTAAAAAAAATTAAGCATGAGATTCACCCTCATTTTTTTACTGTTCAACTGCTACCGGGTAAGAATGCGGATTGACCAATAACCGAAGAGAGCCAATGAAACGAGCAAAACAGTGGTTCACTATCATCGGTCCCGGGATCGCGGTGGCCGCCACAGGGGTTGGGGCGGGAGACATGGTCGCTGCGGCTGTTAGTGGTGCTAAATTTGGCACGCTGGTGCTATGGGCTGCCATCTTTGGTGCTGTGTTAAAATTTGTACTCAATGAAGGAATTGCGCGATGGCAACTGGCTACCGGTAAAACGCTCCTGGAAGGGTGGAGCCACTATTTTGGACGGTGGGTTTCCATCTACTTTTTGATTTACTTATTGCTGTGGTCTTTTATTGTTGCCGGAGCATTAATCGCTGCCTGTGGTCTGGCAGCCCACGCTATCTTTCCTGAATTTTCCGTATCTGTCTGGGGAATTATTCATTCCCTTCTGGCAGTGCTGTTAATCCTGATTGGCAGATATGCTCTCTTTGAAACCTTGATGAAATTTTTTATTGGCATGATGTTTCTGGTGATGGTGAGTTGTGCTTTATGGATTCAACCCGGATGGATGGATATGTTCCACCATTTACTCATCCCCACCATCCCC
>RFIL01000260.1 GCA_003695285.1 Calditrichota bacterium | reverse complement strand
CCCATCACATGACGACCCGAGACAAGGGTTCTTTGCCCGGAATTCGCCGGGCATTTTTTTAAAAAATCCACCAGAAAAACTCACCCAATAATTTGATTTTTCCAAAAAACAGATTATCTTCTCAATATGAAAGTCAAAAAGGAAATCACAGGATAATCAATTCCATTTGATACATATATTTTTTTCAATCGAACCTTTACCTTAATAGCTGTATACATCAGTCACCTTAAAAAATGTAAACCTTTTGAAGCATATAAAATGATAAGCTCTGGACGAGCAAATCGGGTGTGTGGCCATAACAAGGAGGGGTAGAGATGGGGAAAAGATTTATTACCCTGCTCATTTTCATTCTGGTGCTTTGGGGGTGTCAGAGGGATGAACAACCCAGAGTGGAGCAACCAAAGGTGGACACTACTTCTACCTCTGTGGAAAAAGCTTCCCTAAAACCCACCAGACCATTCAGAATAATTGCCGAACCCCAGGTGAATATTGATCTTCCCGAAATCAGAAAACGCGGTCGCCTGATAGCTTTAACCGGCTATAGTGCTACCAGCTATTTTATATATAAGGGCGAACCGATGGGCTTTGAATATGAACTGCTACAGCATCTGGCACGTGACTTAAAACTGGACTTGGATATCGTGGTGGTCAGAAATCTTGATGAAATCTTTAACCTGTTAAACGAGGGTAAAGGAGATCTGGTCGCCTATAGTATGACCATTACCAAAGAGCGGAAAAAATATGTGGATTTTACCGACCATCACACCATCATACGACAGGTGTTGGTGCAGCGAAAACCGGACAACTGGCGACAGATGAAACAGCATGAAATTGAACGCAAGTTGATTCGTAATGTCACGGAGTTAATCGGAAAAAAAATATATGTTCGCAAAGGCTCCTCATATTATCACCGTCTCGTGCATTTGAGTGATGAGATCGGTGGTGATATTGATATTGTCGAAGTTCCGGGAGATGTTTCCACCGAGGAGCTGATTGGACGTGTTTCCAGGGGAGAAATTGATTATACCGTGGCAGATGAAAATGTAGCTCAGATAAACGCCGTGTATTACCAGAATATTGATATCAAAACGCCTATCAGCCTGGGGCAACGTATTGCCTGGGCAGTACGGAAAAACTCTCCGCAGTTGAAACATGCTATAAATGTATGGTTAAAACATATCAAGCGAGAGCCCACGTTTAATATTTTATACAGTAAATACCATCTCAACAAACGATTTTACCGTCAACGGGTGAAGAGCGAATTTTCCTCTTTAAAAGGAGGCAAAATTTCCCCGTATGATGATTTGATTAAAAAATATGCCAAAGAGCTGGGTTGGGATTGGCGTTTATTAGCTTCCCAGATTTATCAGGAATCTCAATTCGACCCGCAGGCACGTTCCTGGGCTGGTGCCAGGGGCTTGATGCAACTCATGCCGGCAACAGCTAAGCATTTTGGTGCACAGGATGTTCATGACCCACATGACAACATTGCCACTGCCGTGCGTTATTTAAAATGGTTAACCGAATACTGGAAGTTTATCCCCGATTCTACCCAACGGATGAAATTTATTCTGGCCTCGTATAATGTTGGCCAGGGACATGTCGAAGATGCTCGTAATCTGGCGCGGAAATATGGCAAGGACCCGGATAAATGGGATGGCAACGTTGAGGAGTTTATTCTGAAAAAATCCCATCGAAAATATTTTAATGATGAAGTGGTCCATTATGGTTACTGTCGAGGTGAGGAGCCGGTGAATTACGTGCGGGAGATCTTAGAACGCTACGAAGCTTACAAAAAATTTATCAAAGGATAAAAAACGAATCCGGATGTCTGAACATACCAGTCAACCTTCTACTGAGAAATATGTAGCCTCTACCCTGTTGCCAGCCATTATGGCAGGACTGTTGAACGGAAGCCTGATTGTCATTTTTCAGAGCGCCTATGCCACCCTTATCTTTTCCGGAAATCTCAGTTCCTTTTTATCGCAGGGGATAGGCATCATGTTGTTTGGCGCTACGGTGATGGGGTTGACCATGGCGCTGTTTAGTTCCTTTAAAGGAACGGTCACTGCTCCTCAGGATGCTCCCTCGGCGATCTTTGCAGTGGTTGCCGGCACCATTGCCGGAGCCATGACTATAAACACTCCAGGTCAATCTTCCCCATTTATTACTGTGGTGGCTGCCATTGCCTTCACCTCCCTCTTTACTGGCCTTACCTTAACGGCTATGGGATGGTTTCGGATGGGGAACCTGATTCGCTTTATCCCCTACCCGGTCATTGGTGGTTTTCTGGCAGGTACCGGATGGATTCTGTTCAAGGGGGCTCTGGGCATTATGGCGGAAATACCGGTTTCCTTTCCTTCCCTTACCACGCTTTTTTCTTCAACTATGCTATTGAAATGGTTTCCTGGGCTTGTGTTTGGATTGTTGCTATTCATCGTGCAAAAACGAATCCGCCATTTTTTGATTTTACCCCTGCTGATATTATCCGGGATTGGATTGTTTTACCTTATCCTTTACTTCAGCGGTACCTCAATTTCCATGGCGAGAGAGCAGGGGTTCTTACTGACACAAATTTCCGGTGGGGTTCATTGGAGTCCCATCCTTTATACTTCCTTCCATGAGATTGATTGGAACAGTATTCTTCGGCAATCCGGTACTCTGGGAACCATCACAATTATTAGCATCATCTCCCTGTTGCTCAATGCCAGTGGATTGGAATTGATTGCCCGCCAGGAAATTGATTTAAATCGGGAGATGCGAATAACCGGTCTGGCCAACCTCCTTTCCGGTTTGGGAAACAGCTCCGTGGGTTATATGTCGCTCAGTTTAACAGCGCTGGCTTACCGGATTGGTTCCCGAAGCCGAATATCCAGTGTGGTCTCCGCTGGAATTTGTGGGGTGGTGTTAATTTCCAATGCCACGATATCATCCTATTTTCCCCGCCCTCTGCTGGGAGGATTGCTAATTTTTCTGGGGTTCTCCTTTCTTTACGACTGGATCTATCTCGCCTGGTTCCGGCTGCCCCGTTCCGAATATTTTCTGGTCATGATTATTCTTATCACCATCGGAGTGTTCAATTTTCTGGAAGGCATCATCATCGGGATGTTGATTGCGGTGATCCTCTTTGCCGTTAACTACAGTCGAATCAATGTGATTAAAAATCAACTTACCGGAGAAACCTATCAGAGTAATGTGGATCGTGCGGCTCCGCTTCAACAATTTTTAAAAACACAGGGTCAGAGAACACTAATTTTAAAGCTACAGGGTTATATCTTTTTTGGAACCGCGAATACAGTGCTGGAACTGGTAAAACAGCGGGTACAGAATTCTCAGTTGCAACCGTTACAGTATCTCGTCCTCGATTTTCGATTGGTGACCGGGCTGGATTCTTCGGCTTTACACAGTTTTGAAAAGATGAAACTCCTCGCTGAAACTTATGGGGTGACCCTTGTCTTTGTGAGCCTCACCCCTAAGCTGGAGCATCAATTCCAAATTGGGGGGATTCTTGACTCTCGGGAAAAGGTATCCATCCATACCTTTATGGATTTGGACCACGGGATGGAATGGATTGAGAATCAACTGTTAACGGAAGCTTCGAGCGATGAAAGCCTGTGGCAAGAGAACCAATCTCCTCAAGAATTTTTGTCCTCCATTTTTCAATTTTCATTAGCCGTTAGCGGAGACAAACCTCCTTCCTTACAGACAATCCAGAGGGTAACCGATTATTTTGAGGAATGCGAATTTAAGAAAGGAGATTATCTCATTCAACAGGGTGCACCCCCCCGGGGAATTCATATTATCCGCCATGGTAAGGTAACGGTCATGCTGGAAGACCCTCCCCATCCTCCGGTGCGGCTTCGAACGATGAGTCGAGGTACTGTAATTGGTGAATTAGGAGTGTATTTAAAAATACCGGCCACCGCTTCTGTCATAGCCGAAGAGCCCTGTAGTACTCTGTTTATTTCTCCGGAGCAATTAATGAAAATGGAGCAGAACCATCCAAAAGCCGCCAATGCATTTCATAAATTCATCATTCACATTCTGGGTGAACGTCTCTCCAACAGCAATCGCATGGTTCATGAACTGCTAAAATAAGTCGTTTGAGTCGCCTGTGCGTGGTAGAGTGGTAGAATGGAGAGTGGTGAGTGGTAATTTTGTAAGACCCGGTTTATTCCAACCGCATGTTTTAATGGACCACGGAATGGTTCTGGGCTTTAATATTTTAATCTGGAATAGAGCGTTTTTTGAGAGGCTTCCCGTGCTTCTTTTAAGGTAACTATGCCCTTTTCCTTTAACAGGGGGATGAGTTTCAGAAGAACCTCAGCCGTCACCAGTGCATCTCCAACGGCTGTATGTCTTCCAATCAGGGGAATCCCCAGACGGTCAGCTATGGCCTCCAGACTATGGCGTTCCTGATTGGGATGAACCACAGCGGATAATAACAAAGTGTCCAGGATGGGATTGGTAAACACCACCCCGGTTTCTTCCTCTTTGATATGAAAAAATCGCATGTCAAATGCGGCATTATGTGCCACCAGTATCGTGTTCTCCGCATAACGATGAAAAACCGGCAACACCTCTTCTATGGTGGGTTGCCCCTCCAACATGCTCATCTGGATCCCGTGCACAGAAACTGAAGAGGTGGAAATCGCACGCCCCGGATTGACCAGTTGTTCGAAAATTTCTCCTTTTAAGATGCGACCGTTAACAATTCGTACCGCACCGATGGAGATGATTTCATCCCCCTCAGAGGGATTTAATCCGGTTGTTTCGGTATCAAAGACCGTGTAGGTTAATTCCGAAAGTGGTTTGTTGTCCAATTCTTCCGTCTGCCCGGGTTGATGAAAAAGATCAAAATCGTAAAACTCCTCCGGTAATTCGCTTACTTTTTTAACGTAGGGCACCTCTGGAGTAGGAGTAATGAGTTCCGGCAACATAATACGCAGAGTATTCCTCTGTTGCTCCTCATCTTTCAATGACCAGATTTCAGCATTGTGGCGCTCCAGGACCTCTTTCAGGGTAAATGGAATGCCTTCGCCATGAATTAACAGAGATTTCCCGTACCAACTAGCCAGCATTTCACGCGGGAAAGGGGGGCCTTCCCAGCGAATATCGATATAAACAAACCGTTTCTCTTTACCGGTGGAAAGCCGAAACTCAGTAACTTCCAGTTTTTCTTTTATCGCGTTAATCATAAAGCAACAGGATTGAACGAATGAATAACTATCCACATTGATCCATAATTCCTGATCCGTCTCTTCCACACTGATGCTGACCTGACATTGTTCAGAAATACGCCGTTGCATCAGAAAGAGAAAGTCAGAACTTAAAATATTTTCCAGGGGCCATTGCGCTTTAAAATGGACAGAGAAATCGCTAACCGTCTGGTCCAGTTCAGAGCTTAATCGTTGCGCTTCCATTTTGATAATATCATAAAACTGGTCTCTTTTTTGGGTGTCCATCTGGGGATAATCGACAATCATTTCAATTGCTGCGCGAATACTGGCCAGAGAAGCCCGAACATTTTCCATTAAGACCTGAAGCAGGTAATCACGCTGGCGATAGGTTTCTATTTCCCGGGTAATGTTATGCAAGACCAGAATAAATCCATTCATTTCTCGCCCTTTATCCAGCACCGGAACCATTTGAACCCGCAAGAGACGCCCATTGACCATGGTGACAAATTGGGAGGTTACCGTGGTGGAATCTCGCTGTAATCGATCCAGGAGATCATTCATAGCATGCAGGATCATGCTTTTGGTAAAAATATTAAAAATGGAGCGGCCAATCCCCAACCACGGATGGGCCAGAGATGCTTGTTGTTGATTGAGGGATTGAGTAGAATTGCCTACCAGTCGTCGAGCCTGCTGATTATATAGCAATACGGAACCTTCCATGTTACATACAATGACACCATCCGGTAATTCTGACATTAAAGCGGCGAGGGTGTTTTTCTCCTCTTCAACCTCTTTTTTCGCAGAGTCAATCATTTCATCGACCCTTCCGGTGAGCTCCTCATAACGTGAAGCCATTAAGTTAATGTCCTCCGCCAGACGATTCAATTTACCACTGGTAAACACCTTAATCCGATGCGAGGGATTTACCGTTCGAATAATTTTCAAAGCTTCCAGGATCTTCTCCAGGGGAAGAAAATAATTATCCATCAACCATTTGAAGACCAGAGCAAAGGCAAAAAAAAGGAGGATGAAGGGGGTGATTAAGAATGCTGGATGGTGAGAGAGGAATTCAAGGAGATAAGCTTTTTCCTGGGGCTGCAGATTGGTCCAGACTAAAAACGCACCACCACCAAAAATTAAAAAAAGCAATACTGTGATAATCCCGAACCAGAACCAGGCGTTGAATTGTGTTTTCATTCACACAACACAGGCTTAAGCGTCATTAGAAGAATTGTTTAAAATTTCCTGAACTTTTTCCAGCAACTCTTTGGTGGAAAAGGGCTTGGTGATATAAGCATCCGCTCCTAAGGCTAATCCTTTGTTGATATCCATTTCCCGACCTTTAGCAGTTAACATCACGATCTTAATATGTTTCCACTTCGGATTTTCGCGAATCATCTGACAGATCTCAAATCCATCTTTGTAGGGAAGCATGACATCCAGCAATACCAGATCGGGTTGAAATTTATCCAGTGCTTCCACCGCCTGTTTTCCATCACGAGCCACCTCAATTTCATATCCCCCCTGGTTCATGAGGAATTCCAGAGAAATGACAATATTGGGTTCATCATCAACAATTAAAATTTTTCCAGCCATAATTTACTCCTGTGGTTGTTCCGAACTTTCCGGAGAGGTTTCCATCGCCATTTCGGAAGCCAGAGGAAGTGTGAAAAAGAAAGTCGAGCCCAATCCCGGACTACTCTCAACCCAGATTTTTCCCTGATGATACTCCACAATTTGTCGGGTAATTGCGAGCCCCAATCCACTTCCACTCGGTCTTCCATCTACCGGATTGTGCACCTGGCGAAATTTTTCGAAAATTAACCCCTGGTCCTCTTTGCGTATCCCAATTCCATTATCCTTAACCGACACTAATACCTGATCACCTTCTCTGGCAATGTTGATGGTAATTAATCCTTTTTCTTCCGGAGAAAATTTTATGGCATTGGATAATAAATTCAACATCACCTGGGTCAATCGATCGGGATCCCCATTGATATACAATGGTTGATCCGGAACATTCATATCCAGGGTGATGGATTTTTCATTCATCAACTGGCTGGTAGCCTGAACCGCATCTTTGACCAGTTCTACGATATCAATTCGTTCAATATTCCAATCCATGGTATCCGATTCAATTTTCTGAAGATCCAGCAACTGATTGATCAAACGCGTTAATCGTTCACTTTCTTTAATAATAATCTTCAGAAAATGTTGCCGCTGGCTGAGCTCCAGATCGGTGTTATCGTACAAAATTTCAGAAAACGCACGAACAGAGGTTAAGGGAGTACGGAGTTCATGGGTCACCGTGGAAACAAAATCATCTTTCAAGCGGTCCAGTTCCTGCAAACGTTGGTTGGCTGCTTTCAACTCAGCGGTTGCCCTTTCCAGTTCGCGTGATTTTTCTTCCAATTTGCGGCTGTAGGCAATCACCTGCTGAGTTTCATCCAGAATACTTTTCACTTCATCGGGGCTCAGTGGTTCTTCTTTGACCACGGTGGAAATCATGGCTCTGGCGGTTGCCGAACCAACCGTTGCTGCCAGGGCTTGTTCTGCAAACTGGACAAAGTCCGCATCGACCTCAAAAGTTTCCTTTAGATTAATTTTGCGCTTCCGGGCATAATCCCGAAAAAGACGATTGGCGGTGGGTTCGCCCAGAAATTTTCGAAGCAATGAATGAAGTTCTTTTACCGGAGCAGTTCCCCTCCAGGTGGGAGAAAATTCTACTCCCCCAGTGTATTTGAATATATCAACGAACAAAGAAGCCTGGGTTTGCTCTATACCAGATCGCTTACTGTACAAGGAAATGGTAACATATAAACCCACATTAAATAGCATGCTCCAGAACAGGGTATGACTGATGGGGTTAAACCCCTGTAGACCGAACAGTTGATAAGGTTTGAGAAGTCCAACCCCAAATAATCCCTCAGTGAGAATGCGCTCCGGTAAAATGCCTACCTGTACCAGCGATGGGAAGGGTAGTGTAAAAACCCAGATAATGAAACCGGCGATAAGACCAGCAAGTGCACCAGTACGGCTCCCCCCTTTCCAGAAAATACCGCCAAGGATTGCCGGAGCAAATTGGGCAACGGCACAAAAGGAGATTAACCCGATAGATACCAAACTAAAATATTCACCAATAAAGCGGAAATAAAAATACCCCATCAAAAGCACCAGAACGATACTACTCCGCCGCAAAAACAATAGAAGACTGGATAGGTCTTTCCGTTGGTCCAGCTTTAAAAACTTTAAATTGAGCAGGATGGGCATTGCCAGATCATTACAGAACATGGTGCTGAGAGCAATGGTTTCCACGATGACCATACTGGTGGCGGCAGAAAACCCACCAATGAACACCAGCAATGCCAGGGTGTTGTGTTTTTCAACAATCGGGAGGGAAAGCACAAAGGTATCAGGGTTCACCGAACCATCACTGAAGTGCATCATTCCCCCGAAAGCGATAGGCAGCACAAAGAGATTAATAACAAATAGATAAAGAGGGAAAAGCCATACGGCTTTTTCCACATGCTTTTCGTTTACATTCTCAATTACTGCCACCTGAAACTGACGGGGTAGAAACATAATGGCCATCATGGATAAAAACACCAGCCAGAGCCAGTCTCCCCAGGTACCCGTTACCTCCTTATTCAAAGTAAATAATTTTTCCAGTTCCGGAATCCGCGACGCACGGGTGAAGACATCACCAAAACCATTGTATAATCCATAGGTAACAAAAATCCCAACTGCTAAAAATGCAATCAGCTTCACCACGGATTCAAAGGCAATGGCGGCAACTAATCCTTCATGCCTTTCCGTTGCATCCAGATGACGGGTACCGAACAAAATGGTGAACAGGGCTAATATCAATGCGATATAAAAGGTGGTGTCGTCAAAGAGTGAGTGAAAGACTGGTTCTCCCTGTACATGAATCCCGGGATGAGTGCTAATAATTTGAAAACTGATCGATATCGCTTTTAATTGTAATGATAGATAAGGGACAATACCAATCACGGCAATAACTGTAACGATCCCACCCAGGATTGGGCTTTTTCCATATCGCGAGGAAATAAAATCAGCAATGGAGGTAATGCGATTTTTTTTGCTGATTCGGATGATTTTGCGTAAAACCACCACCCACAGTGCTGCCATCAAAGTGGGCCCAAGGTAAATTGGAAGAAACCCCACCCCGGTATTCGCTGCACGCCCCACACTACCATAAAATGTCCAGGCTGTACAATATACGGCCAGGGAAAGTGAATAAATGTAGGGGTTGCTGATAATACTACGATTTTCCTGGGCTCGCTTATCTCCATAATAAGCGATGGCAAACAATACCCCCAAATACAACAACGAGGTTGATATGATAGCCCAATTCTGGATCATACTCACCTCATTTAGAAGAATTAAGCGATTTCATTCTAGGAAATTCAATTACAAAAGCCGTTAAGGTGATGAGCAACCCCCAGGAGATGAATAGATAGAGATATAATACCGGGACACCCAAAAATTCTTTATCCACATTAAACAAGGAAAAAAAAGGTGTGCAATAAAAAATAACTCCCAGGATAAAGAGAGTAATTAACTTCTGAATTTTTAGCGATCTTGCTGTCATAATCAACAGGTTACTTTTTTTGAAGAATGTACAAATTTTCAAGAAACTAAAAAAGAAATTATTCGGTGAAAAAAGATTTTTTTTAGGGTTGAGATTTCTTCATAAGGTTATTCTCATTTGAAAAGAGCAGGGATTTCCAGGCTTCATTATTTGCATTTTTTACAATTAATTGCAAAATAGCAATTGCACAAAATACAACCGCCCCCATGCTAAAACGCATCTAATTCCTTTTATTTCAACAAATTACACATATTTTTGCCATAACACATTGTTATTATTACAATTAATTTTCAAAACACCTCTGGCATATATCTTGCATTAAATAGGCTAAACTTAATAAAGGGAAAAGGTTAATGAAAAAAGGATTATTGCTTAAGACCTCAGTTGCCCTCTATAAAGAATACGATTCTAACCAGAACGTGTATTTTAAATTGATCATCGGGACCGATCCAGAAACTCGCGTCATTATTACAGATTCAAAACTTGATTTACTCTTAAGCGATCTTCCCAATGTTTTAGCCACTGTAATCAATTCACATGTAATAATAGAGACTGAAGAAACTATGGAGGAAAAAGTATCGTGAGAGTGTTAGTGTTTGAAACCAGCAAAGATCGAGCAAAGCTCATCACAGATTTGCTTGATGACTATCGTTACAAAATTTTTGTGAATTACAACGGGGAACAGGCACTATCCGCAGTGCGCGAGATTAAACCCTCACTGATTATTGTTAATGCCAATGTCAGGCCGGACTCCGGCTTAACCCTTCTGGAGAAAATAAAACAGGATGCCCGACTGAAAAAGATTCCGGTAATCCTTATTTCCAGCTTTAACTCCACTGAGATTATGGCCAAAGTGAAAAAATATCCCAATGTCGATTATCTGGTTGAACCATTTAAAATCAAAAATTTCCGTCACATTGTGGAGCGCTGGATTAACTTCCGAAGTCTTTTTGTTTCATAATGAATTGTTGGAGTATATTTAAGTTTCAACTGTTTTACAAACAAAGCGTTCAAGTAGGGGAATATATTTGCTCCATTTTTCATCCGGAAGGATGTCTGAATCGATAATTCGTACAAAAGCATTTATATCTTCCCCAAGTTGGATTAATCGCTGAAGTGCTATCGCTTCCAGTGTCATCGGCTGTATCTGTAACCCTGTGGAAGTAGGAGAGGAGTGACTCACCATCATATGTAATATGTGTTTTCGGAGTTCCCCGGGAAATTGTTCCAACCGTTCAATTTCCCGGGATATCATTTCATACCCCATTGCCATGTACCCCACCAGACGACCTTCATCCGAAAAATCGATATACCCCTCCAGAGAATATTCTTTCACTTTCCCAATATCATGGCAGATAATCCCTGTTTTCAAGATATCCACATTAAGCTGAGGATAATGAACCGCCAGAATTTCGGAAAGGTCCAGAAGAAGAATCACGTGTTCCAGTAAGCCGGATAAATAATTGTGATGCCATAATTTCCCGGCCGGGCTTCGATAGTAAGCGTTTGCAAAGGATTCATCTGAAAACAAGTTTTCCAATAATTTCTTTAAATGTCGGTTTTGAATTGAATTAATATGGTACTGCAGGCGTTCAACCATTGCAGTGAGTTCTTTTCCTGAACGAGGGAGTAAATCCTCCAGAGAGATGTGGTCTTCAGTAACCGCTTTACGAATTTTCAAAATTTTCACTTCCCTGCTATCCTTGTATTTTTGCACCACCCCCTTAATTTTCACAATTTCTCCTCGCTTAAATTCCCTATACATCTCTTCCGCCTTTTCCCAGATTCGGGCTTTCAGCCTGCCACTTTGATCTCCCAGCTCTAACAGGAGGTAGGGCTCCCCGTTTTGTTTATATTTTATTTCACTATTGCGCACCACACAAAAAGTGATAAATTGTTTACCGATAGGAACTGTTTTAATACCGATGAGTGTTGGTTGTGGACTCATAGATAACCTGTCAAATTTAGTAAAAGATAAGTGGTAAACTTTTATTTACACCTGATATTCGGTGAAATAGTTTTCACCTTTGGAGATAAACCTACTGTTATCTATGATTGAATCTATGGGAATAATCATTTGATTTCGATAGTGGAACATCAATAAACAAACAAAAATTTTTGAAAAATGCAATGAAAAAAATCGGCTTGATTTCGGATACCCACAACTACTTACATCCCTATATTTTCCAGATTTTTCAGGATGTCGATATGATTTTGCATGCCGGGGATATTTGTGAGCAGGAAATCCTGGAGAATTTACGAACGATAGCACCCGTGATAGCTGTCAGGGGAAATATGGATTATTACGGTTCAACAAAAGTACTCCCCCCATTAGTGACGACCAAAATTGAGGGGCTCCCGGTTCTTATCACCCATGATATTGGCGACATTGATAAGTTCCATCAAAAGCTCATATCATCTTCCAATTTTACCCCCCCTCAATTAATTCTGTTCGGACATACCCACCGAGCACGATATCAAATTAAAGAAGGGGTTATATATATAAATCCCGGGAGCGCTACTTCGTCCCGGGATTCTCGTAAACCATCGGTGATGGTAATAGAAATTGAAGATACAGAAATTACAAAGCATGATTTAATCGAACTACCGGAGAACTAATCTCCCGGTAGCGATTTACTCTTACTATTTAACTGTACACTTCTTTTTCATTGCAACTACAAATTTTCAAATTTTTCGTGGCAAACTTCCAGGAGCCACTCTCTTCGGAATAATATGATTCCACTTTTTTAAGAAATGTGTAGGCATTCCCACACTGTTGGCAAATCTCGCCTTGCTGTTGTTGCTTTAATACTTTTGATGCAAAATCCTGTTTTTTTGCCATCTTATATTCTCCTCAATGATGATTTATGATAATGCTTCGAAAATTTCTACTTTATTAGCACCTCTTGCCTGAGATTTTCTCAAAGCGTGACGGGCATTTTCAATCAGATTTTCCATATTCTTTCCATCGTCCGGATACTGAACTACTCCGCTATGTACAAAAACCTCTTCCACAAAACCGTCTGCCCAGGCTCTCTTCTCAGCTATTTGCTGAATGCTGGCCTGAATATTCCCCACAATTTCCTTCAGATTTTTTTCAGGCCAGAGAATTGCAAACGTTAAATTTTCCAGCCGAAAAATATAATCCTTATAATGGTCAGAAGGCAATATAAAAGATAGAATTTCTTCAATTAGTTTTTTCTGGAGCTTCGCATCCAGCTCCGCTCGGGGGATATTAAATTTTCGAAGTTCCAGTACAAATGATTTCTGAAACTCCCGGGAGCGATTTATTTCTTTATTTAACTCCTGACGAAAAGCTCTCTCATTCCCCAAACCAGTCAGGTTATCCATCAAATTGTGTGATTTTAGTTGTTCAATTATTTCTACTTTTTCCAGAAAAGCGGCAATCTGATAAGCGATAGTTTCCAAAATTTGTTTTTGTTGTTCGGTGTAGGAATTGGATTTACGGCTTTCTAACGAAATTACCATCTGAGCTTCATTATCCCTGGCAATAGGTATTGCCAATAGGGATTTGTATTCCGGTGTTGCTTCTTCCTCCAGAAAAAAGCGGGGGATATAATTCTCTTTTTTGTCAAAATCATTGACCATCATCGGTTGATTTTTCCGGAGCACCCAACCGATTAATCCATCATTCAAAGGAAATTCCATTCCTTGTTCCAGTTCTCGTGAGACCCCTTTCACACGAATGATACGCCCCGTCTCACTGTTCAGTCGTTCAGAGATTGTGATTCGATCCCCTCCAAATGTTTTGGGCAACTCCTGCTCCAGAAAAGAGAACAATGCTGACTTATCTCTCAGTTCCATCAAACGCTTGCTAAAATTGAACAAAAATTGGGTAGTCCAATTTTTGGTTTCATACTCGTAGAGCTTGTTACTGCTGGCTAATTGAATTGTTAATATTTTACTCAACTCAGTTAATATCGATAGGTCGTCATCACTAAAAGATTCCTCCAAGCGAGAATCCACACACAGGATACCAATCAAGAGGTCATCAAAAAAGAGAGGAACCCCCATAAACGATTTAGCGCCTCCCTTCTCTTTATAATAAGGGAGAAGATGTTCGCTTTCCGGTAGATGATTCTCCAGCAGAGGCTGTTGAGATTTAAGGATTAAAGCCGGAAGGCCTTCCGTTAATTCAAAATATTCTTCAGAACTTAATAAGTTCGGCTGATCAGTATGGTGCGCCCGGAGGTAAAATTTTTTCTTATAGAAGTTCACCAATAGAAGGATGACTGAATTTGCCACCAAAATTTGTTTCAGAAGCGGTAAAAAGGTTTCCAGAAAAAGATCAAAATGATGCTCTATATCTTCAACTGTGGTTAAGTGTATGCCCTTACCCCGGGAGAGATCCACAATGGAATCCCCCTTTTCATCTGTGGTATCTTCTCCTTCATCCTCCTCCCGTTCCATATCCAGCATCCCGGCCTTAATCCCATAAGCCAATCCGCCAATGAGAAGGGCCAGAAAGATTACCTTTATCAGGATAAACACATCTTGATTTGGCAAAAAACTGATTAAAACTACAGCCAGAACCGCTGCTGCCAGAAGAAACATTTTGCTCCGACGATCTTCAAACTGAAACATCCCGCTCCCTCTCTCCCATTTCAATTTGACTCATTCATTATCAATCCATAACATCATCTTACCCAATCAAAGCACAATACATTCTGTGAGGTTGATAAACAGATTGCTTTGGTCAATATCGGTTTATTCAAAAAGAATATAAGAATATTCTACCTTTGGAACTCGATTGAACGTATTAGACTCATTCTCCAAATGGATAGCCTAATATAATGATAAATCTTTCAATATTAAATTGTTCAAGTAAAATATATGTATTTCAGATTATATCCTGAATACATCTGGGGAGAAAATGAGATGAGTGAAAACCAAAGTACACAAGACGTTCTATCTGAACCGACAGACAACT
>RFIL01000259.1 GCA_003695285.1 Calditrichota bacterium | reverse complement strand
GGGGTATGGGAACCTATGGTGCGGGATGACCTTATCGTGGATGTGAATGCCGGTACGGTTCAGGTCATCAATGCTCAACTTCCTCATTTTTCCCGGTATGGAATAGCGGCAGATTAATGAGACTACAGGTGAATATAAAGACCATTGACAAGGTTAAGAAAAATGAAACAAGCAAAGTTCATCAGAAATGTTATAAGTGGTCTTCTCTGTCTGTCCTTATTGATATTGATAGGATGTCATCAGAATCCGATCTCCGGTGAGGTCAGGGATCAGGATTTATCAATAAGACAGAGTGATTTGAACTTGCAAGAATATTGTGGGAAAGGTGGGAATAGGGATTCGCTCGCCTTTCCCCTTGTTGCCACTAAAGTATTCCCATACAATCCAAACTTAAATGAGTATGCCGGAGGCGAAATTCGTTTCAATGACAATTATTCGAGTTTTATTCTGAAAGCAGGGACCTTAATCCCACCCCCCGATCATCCCTGGGGAGATGATATCTCAATCAGTATGACAATTGAAATGGATAGTACCAATGGTGAGCTTCGCTTCTCATTTTCACCGGACGGATGTGTATTTACCGAACCAGCGATTCTCAGGATGGATTATCGACTGATGTGTTCTGGTATCCCGAACCTGTATTACATAGATGAACAGGGGGAATACATTGGGGTGGATCCCGGGGATATTAAGGTCAATCATAAATGGATAGAAATTAAAATACATCACTTTTCTCGCTATGCTCTGGTGTATGCCTGAAAAGATAGGGAAATAATCATATAACACAGGAGGTGTCATGAAACTCAAAAATGTTCTGATGTATCTTATCTGGAGTCTGGTGGTCCCCGCTCTTCTTTTTGTGGGGTGTGAAAAAAATGATCCGGGAGGTATTTTTCAACCTCAGGAAAAAATCTCCACCAAACCCAATCGTCCCAATTTTATCAAATTGAACTCAGCGGCACTCCAGCGCACGATTGAAGTGAGTCAGTGGGTGACTCAGGCCAATGGAGGATTTCTTCATCTTTATCATGGCGATCCCAATGGGGTCACTGCGAATATGGTGTATGGAAATATCAGCAATGATTCATTGAGCATCTTTCGAATTGACCCATTTAACCCCACTGCTCCGGAATTGGTAGGGCAGTTGGCTTTTCCATCCAATGCCATTGCCTTACACCCCGTGACCGGTAAGGTTTACTATGTTGCTTTACAGGCAGATGATTCTGGGTTATATCGGGTGGGAGTCTGGGATCCAGTGACCAATACCAATACTATCCTGCCCGGCGGGTCTCCTTTTGCTCCGGCTGCCAAACTGGCTTTTCGTTCCGATGGTACCCTCTTTGGAGTAAAGAGGAATGCCACCAATGAATTATACACCATCGATGTGAATACCGGTGACTGGACACTTTATGCTGTGTTGAGCGAAGAATTAGGTACTGGCGGTGATATGGCATTTGATCGATTTGGCTGGCTATTCAGTACCGGTGGCAACTATCCTCATTTAAAAGTTACCGATCTCAACAATGGCCAGGTCTATGTGTTAAATCAAATTGGAGCTTATCAGGTAAGAGGGCTGGCATTCGGAAAATTTGGATATCTGTTCTTTTCCACCATGGACGCACGGATGGGAATTATGAATCCCTATACCGGAGAAGCAATGATTTTGGGGCCAACCGGGTTACCTACTATTAATGATATGTCACCAGTTTTATCTTCTACGGAATTGATGTATGCTGAAGCAACTCTGCAGGTCTTCCCCGGGACTATCAGTGAAGATGCGGAGATAACCATCAGCATGGAAACCACCGAGTTGGTTGGTGGGGTGCATCTTACCTTTGAACCGCACGGAATCACCTTCAGTCAACCGGCTATCTTGAACATGGCAGTTTTAGGAGCTGATTTGTCAGGAGTGGATCCCAGCACAATCGACATCTACTATGAGAACCAGGACACCGGTATATGGGAACCGATGCCCAGGGATACAGTGATAGTGGATGTGAATGCCGGATTGATAGCCGTCATTAATGGGCGTTTACCTCATTTCTCCAGATATGGGATTGCTGCTGATTAAAAATGTTGAAAATATGTGCAAAAAGAGGCATCCTCAGGGATGCCTTTTTTTTGGGGTGGTCATCTATCGGTCAACTGTCAGGATGAAGAAAATAAAAACGGTTGTTATCTAAATTCAAAATTAAAGAGTTAGTAGTTCTAAACGATTCTAATATAACGAGGCCGGGGAGGTGGGGTAAAACCTGATGGCCGGTAGTACTTTAGTTACAGGGAAAGGTAGTTGGAAAAGTCAAGGGAATGACAGAACAATGATCCAACCTTCAATTGAAGAAAATTCTGTTGAGCTAACTTCAGATACCTCTTTTATAGAACCATCCACTCTTCTGGTGGGGCGAGAGGAGCAATTCCAGCAATTACAGAAGTTGCTTGAAAATGCCTGGAGGGGGGAGGGTGGATTTGTGGTCATCAGTGGGGAAGCGGGTACCGGAAAAACCCATCTGGTGAAATATTTTGCCCGCGAGGCTGTTCATCGAGGAGCCATGTTTGTAGCGGAAAGTTATCAGAGGGTTCCCTCCTATGAACCCTACCGACCCTTCTGGAGAATTGTGAAACAACTGGCCAAAGCTTCGGATGGTGAAGAGGAAACTCCATTCGTCGCGGATGCACCTATGCCGGAGAGTTCTGCCACCGATTCCGGTTCTTTATATTCTCTACAGAGCGGGCACCGTTTAGCTCAACAGCGTTTAATCAAAGCTCTGTTAAATGCTGCCAATGATCGGGTGCTCATTATCACACTCTGGGATGTCCATTTAGCTCCTTTGACTGCCTGGCAATTCATTCACTTTTTGAGTGAAAGTTTGATTGAAAAACGAATTCTGCTGGTGTTAACCCTGAGACAGGATGGACGCGAGACCAATCCGGAGCGGATTCCGGTGTATGCGGAGGTTCTTCAGCGCATGAACCGAGAAGGGCTGGTTCAGCGGATTCGACTGAAACGCTTTTCAGAAAGAGATACCCGGCAATTAATTTTTCACCTGTTAAAGCGCACGGATTTTTCCAGTGAATTTGTCAAAACTCTTCATCAGGTCACTCGGGGGTTGCCGGGCAAAATCATCCCGATCTTGAAACACCTGCAGGAAAATGGATGGATTTTCAAGCAGGAGGGGGTATGGTTTGAGAAAGATGGTATTACACGGGAGCTCCTCATTGATATCATCAATAAAGAAGAAAACGTTCCAAACCCTGAACAACTCTGGTTAACCCTGGATGAGACCTCAAAATCCATCCTGGAATATGGAGCCCTCTTCGAAGATGCCTTTACCTATCAAGTTCTGGCGGAAGTGTTGCAAAAGCCTCGCCTTCAAATCGTTAAGGAATTGTATAAACTTCAGCAAAAAAAGCTGCTGTTGAATCTGGAAGAGGATGCTTATCTTTTCAAAAATCCCTCTCTTGCCCATCAAATTAAACAGCGGATTCCTCTCTGCAGGCAACGGGAGATGCACCGACAGATCGGAGAAGCCATAAAACGGAATGGCTCTCTTTCACCGGAAGACCGTATTCCCTTGATGGCTTATCACTTTAGTAAGACGGATGAGTATGAAGAAGCCTTTCATTATCTGATGGAAGCCGGAAACCTGGCAATTCAAAATTTTGCATTTATTAAAGCCCGGGAATTTTTTGAAGGAGCGCTAAGGTGTTTAAAACATCTTGATCGGGATTCGCTCCGGGAAACCGAAATTGAAATTTATTTTAAAATGATCTGGTTAAATCGGGCCTTAGGGGAACGACAGAAAAGTTTGGATTACTGTTCTTCCTTGTTGGCAGGATTGAACGATGAGTCACACCGAGGGCTTCGAATCCGAGCACTAATACAACAGGGATTAACTTTCTTTCAATTGAATCAATGGGAAAAGGCCAGAGAGTGTTTCATGGCCTGTTTTGAAGACGAGACGGAAACCGATCCCCTGGATCAGGCCATGGCTCATTATGGTCTGGGAAATGTTTATCTGGAAATGTCGGAATACGATCTGGCTGAGGAGCATTATCAGCAAGCTCTCCGTTTAATCGAACCCCTTGGCTCCAAACTTCTAAAAGCCAACCTCTATAATAATTTAGGAATTGTAGAAAATGTTCGAGGGAACCGTTTAAAAGCGATTGCTCTTTATAGCAAATGTATCCCTCTCTACAAATCCCTGGGAGATAATTACGGACTGGCCCGGGTTTATTTGAATATTGGCATCAGCTATGCGCATGAACACGATTGGAAACAGGCCAATACCTTTTATGGAAAAAGTTTGAGTGTCTCCGATGCCATGGGATTGGTGCCTCTTAAATCCATCACCTTTTTGAATCGTTCTCAGGCACTGACATTTCTGCGCAATTTTCAGGAAGCCAGAGAGTATAATGTCAAGGCATACCGGTTGTTAGAAAGATTGAATGATCGCTTGGGGCTGGCAGAATATTATAAAAACCAGGGAATCCTGGAACGGGAAGAAGGGCATTGGGAGAGTGCCAGGGAGATGCTGGATAAAGCCCTACAACTGTTTACCTCCTTAAAAAACAAATTGGGAATAGCAGAAACCGAATATGAACTGTCCACTTTATATGGGCAAATAGATCAGAGAGAAGAGCAATTGAACTGGCTGCGAAAGGCACAGGACCATTATTCAAAATTAGGATTATCTGCGAAAGTTCAACAGTTGGAAGCTGAATTGAAACGTCTATTGAGTTAGGGATTAGTAAAGAGACAAAGGTATGGAACGTATCAAACATTATCAAATTATTGAAAAATTGGGCACCGGTGGGATGGGGGTGGTTTATCGTGCATTTGATACGATCCTGGAAAGAGATGTTGCTATCAAATTAATGCATCCTCATCTGTTGGAAAATGAGAAACACGCTCAACGGTTAATTCGAGAGGCCAGAGCGGCAGCAAAATTGGTTCATCCCAATATCGTCACGATTTATGAGGTGGGAGAAGCTGAGAGTGGTCGCTACATTGCCATGGAATATGTTGCCGGTATCTCTCTG
>RFIL01000258.1 GCA_003695285.1 Calditrichota bacterium | reverse complement strand
GGTTGCCGGTGTCCTGGTGGGGCTGATTATTAAAGAGTAATTCGATTCCTTAAGAACACAGAGTTTCTGGGATTCATCCCAACTTCATCTCCCCATCTCGGTCTGAAATCGATGGGGAGATGATTGTTTCATCATCTAAATGGTTTAATTGTCCTGGGGGGCTTGATTTATCTAAGGGGTTTTTTTCTTTGATTGGAAGTAATGCGGTTCATAAATAAAATTAGCCGAAGACCAACTTTAATTTGATTTCTTTTTTGCTAAGACCTATATTGAATCACCCCTGAAGAAAAAAACAACAGCGACTGAACTTCTTCTTCTAATCTCTATTTTCTGAAGATGTTGATATATTGAAGAAAATCTGTCTTATCGACCTTTGAGCAATATTGTTATCTCAGGTATTGATTATCATTTTAAATTTTGAAAGTCATATCAATCATTCATAGATCGTGCTCGCATTAATTAGCCTCGATGGTTCTGCTCTCCTGGCTTAACTTGATACACTTTCAAAATTTGCTTCATCCAGAATGAAAATGTAAAGTACTAAAAGACCTCCGAAAAGTGTGGCCTTAGATTTCGGAAATTATTTTGATAATGTTAAATAAATAGTAGCTATTCAGGTGTTTAGGCTGTTGCGCGCCGGTACCTTCGGGACAGTCTATCTACCTGAATAATTAAAATAGAAATGAGCGGTGAATAGTGATTGGTGAGGAGTATTTCCCAATGATACTACCACTCACCAATCTACCACTCACAATTAAATTGGTTACCAAGTCAGCATATCCGAGGTAGCCCTACCCGGAAGCTTTGTAAAAGTTTTATTTTTGAAAAATCAAGGAGGATGCAATTCAGGAGCTTAATCTTTCAGTCTTTGGGGACTTTCAGTTATCTTACAGGAAACAGCGGGTTGAGGGGATCAATACCAGCCGTCTGCGGGCGTTGTTAACCTACCTGGCACTTCATTGTGATGCAGAGATAACCCGACAGCGTATCGCGTTTCTATTCTGGCCCGATTCCGAGGAAAGCCAGGCCAGAACCAATCTGCGGCAACTCCTCCATCATCTCCGCCAGGCCTTCCCGGATATTGAACGCTATCTGACCATTGATAAACGCACCATCCGATGGCGGAGGGAGGCCCCCCTGCACATCGATGTGGCAGAGTTTCTGCGGTGCATAGGTGAAGCGAAGGCAGCAGCCGAAAAAAAAGATACCAATGCTGAACTCAAGGCACTGGAGAAAGCGGCCCGGCTCTATCGCGCCGATCTTCTTCCGGAATGTTATGATGAGTGGATAGAAACAGAACGGGACCGCCTGCGCAATCTCTTCATCTCAGTTCTGAAACGGCTTATGGAGCTTTTTGAAGAACAGGGTCAGTATTCTTCGGCTCTCCAGTGCGGCACCCGTCTCCTCTCCCTCGATGAGTTTGATGAAACCACCTACCGAACTTTAATGCGGCTTCATGCCTTGAATAATGATATACCGGCCGCCAGTCAAATCTATCATCGTTGTGTGGAAGTATTGCGTGATGAGTTGGGGGTTGAGCCAGGAACTGAGACACAGAGCCTTTTCCAGCGTTTAACCCGACAGGAGGAAATAGAGGTTTCGCCCCCGTCGATGGAGAACGAAATCCCCCTCGTTGGACGGGAAGAAGAACGCCGAACCATGTTGCAAGCCTGGGAAGAAGTGACAAAGGGAAATACCCGTATTCTGCTTCTCTGTGGTGAAGCGGGCATCGGAAAAACACGACTGGCTGAAGAACTCATTCATTATATAGAGCGGCAAGGATATACTTCCGCCATCTCCCGGTGTTACGCCGCAGGGGGGCGTCTCTCCTACGGACCGGTAAGTGAATGGCTGAGGACTGAGTCCCTTTACCGGGGGTTGCTGGGGATGGAAACGGTCTGGAAAACAGAAGTTTCTCGTTTGCTACCGGAATTATTAACGGATTGCCCGGATTTAATCGCTCCTGCCCCGCTCACTGAAAGCTGGCAACGCAAACGTTTGTTTGAAGCCCTTGCCCATGCCCTGACCACCAACCATGAACCCCTTCTTCTGTTCATAGATGACCTGCAATGGTGTGATCAGGAAACATTGGAGTGGCTCCACTTTCTCCTTCACGTTGAGAATCTTCCCGGGGTACTCATTATGGCTACCGTGCGCACGGAGGATGTCCCGGCGAACACTCCGCTCCTCTCCTTCATCCTGGAGTTACGTCGGGGAAATTTGTTGACTGAGATTGAACTGGCAGCCATCGATCCTGAACATACAGCGTCACTCGCAGCCCACATCTCCGGCAAAAACCTGGATGAGAAAACAACAAAGGCGTTATATGCCAGTTCGGAAGGGAATCCTCTTTTTATTGTCGAGATGACCCGTGCGGTCATGGATGATTGGGATAGAGGAGATAAGGGGGAGAAAGATCTTCTTCAGGATATCCCCCTTCCACAGCGAGTTCAGGCTGTCATTCAATCTCGCTTAGCCCATCTTACTCCCGGGTCTAAAAAATTACTGGAATTAGCCGCGATCATCGGACGGGAGTTTACATTCGATATTCTGCGGTACTCCTGTGAAGAGGAGGAGGAAACCATTATCCAGAGCCTTGAGGAGTTACTTGAGCACCGACTTGTGCGGGAGCAAACCCGCATGGTATATGATTTTAGTCATGACAAAATCCGGGAAGTCACTGCCGCCGGCATCAGTCAAACCCGGAGTTGTTTAATCCATCGCCGGGTTGCAGAAGCACTGGAACAACTATTTGCAGAGCGGTTAGATCCGGTTGCGGCTCAATTAGCTGTTCACTGGGAGAATGGGGGAAACCCGGAAAGGGCGATTCATTTTTATGAACAATCCGGCAAATTAGCGCAGCAAATTTATGCCAATGAGGAAGCGGTAGAGCTGTTAACCCGTGCCTTACGATTGGTAAACGAAAATCTGGTGGGGCGGGAAAAAGAGAAACTTGAGTTGAACCTCCTGCGATTGCTTTCACCCTGTCTGGTTCAGGCACGAGGCTATGGAGCCACGGAGGTTCAGGAGATAGGTGCCCAATTGTGGAAACTTTCCCGCCAGCTGGAAGCTAAAACCGGTTCGCCGCTATTAAGAACGCTGGCTATCAGTAATCTGGTAGGGGGTAAAATTAACCCGGCAGAGCAATTCGGCATTCAGTTGTTGAAACAGGCCGGAGAAACCCATGATGGGGTGGCGGAGGTAGAAGCGCATTATGTGTTAGGGGTGACCTATCACTGGCAGGGGCACTTCATAAAAGCGCGCAAGCATCTGGAAAAAGCAATTTCGTTGTATTCTCCTGAAAATCATGCTATCCACATTACCGCTTACGCCCAGGATCCCGGAATTATTTGCCGGATTCGATTAGCGCTGGTACTCTGGCATCTGGGTTATCCCCTCCGCTCTCAAACTCTGGGGATGGAAGCACTGGAGATGGCGGAACGTCTGGGACATCCTTTCAGTCGGGCTTATGCTTTGCACTGGTTTGCCTGGCTTCAAAACCTGCGCAATCAAAAAGAAGCCACCCTTGAACATGCACGTGCTTCCATTGCCTTCTCAGAAGAATATCAGTTCCCTTATTTCGCGACGCAGAGTGAGATTCTCTATGGATGGGCATTATTCAAACTGGGTGAAACTGAAAATGGTTTCCAGAAGATGCGCGAAGGGCTGAGCCGTTTTCGCGCCACCGGTTCGGAAATCGGATGTGCCTATTACCGCGGGCTAATTGCCGGAACACTGGCGGAAAGTGGGTCAACTCAACAAAGTCTTCTATTACTGGAGGAAGCATTGAAAAGCATGGAAATCAGCGGTGAAAAATGGTCAAAATCGGCGGTGCTGAGAATTCAGGGTGAAGTGTTCCTGAACCATTCTAAGAGAAACATGCCTCAGGCTGAAGCCGCGTTTACGGAAGCGATTTCTGTTGCTAAGGTACAGAAAGCATATATGGATGCCCTCATAGCTGCGCTGCATTTACAACAAATGTGGGCGAACTCAGAACGTGAGAAAGAGTCGCAGGAAATATTTCAGGAGCTTTTTAGAGAAACTACCCGAAAAGCCGGGGTAAAGGAAAGAGAAGAATTACGAGAGTTGCTAAATCATTGGACAGAACGGTAAAAATTTTTATTTCCCTCCATTTTTTTCAAAATAGAACGCTTCACAGAACGCTTTCATAACGCTACTCAAGGTATATTAAAGCTGAATTTTAATTATCGTTCGCCTTTCAGTGCTCTTTGATTCCCCGGCGACGAAAAGGAAATTGCCAGGTCTGACCTGCCAATGACAGAAGAATAATACTTCAATAGCACATTTCCTTTTCCTGTGCGGAAAAGGGAGAAAATTTTCAATTAAAAATTAGGAGTCCGTGATGAGTAAAAATGGAAAGGATGCGCAGAAACAGTTGAATCCTCATGAGATTGAAGGATTACGATCCAAACTGAAGGGGCAATTGTTACTGCCGGAGGATGAGGGGTATGATGAAGCCCGTGCCATCTGGAATGCCATGATCAATCGCAAGCCCTCCCTGATTATTCAGTGTGAGAACACTCAGGATGTGGTGGAAGGGGTTAACTTTGCTCGAAACCATCATCTGTTGTTAGCGATAAAGGGCGGTGGGCATAACGTGGCGGGGAAGGCCGTTTGCGAAGGTGGTTTGATGCTGGATTTGTCATTAATGCGCAATGTTGAGGTGAACCCGGAGAAGCAGACGGTTCGGGTGGAAGCAGGCTGTCTGTTGAGTGATATCGATAAAGAAACCCAGGAGCACGGTCTGGCGGTGTCAGGTGGAATCGTCTCCCACACCGGGGTATCCGGATTGACTCTGGGAGGTGGGTTTGGGTGGATCAGTCGAAAACATGGTCTTTCAATTGACAACCTGTTAGCAGCAGAGGTAGTTACCGCGGATGGTCAAATTATCACCGCCAGTGGAAAGGAAAATCCTGATTTATTCTGGGGGCTGCGAGGTGGTGGTGGAAATTTCGGGGTGGTGACCTCTTTTGAGTTTCAGTGTGCGGAAGTTGGCCCGGAAGTTTTTTCAGGACTGATTATTCAGCGATTTGAAGATGCCAAAGCGTATATGCAATTTCATGCGGAATATGTGCGAACTCTTCCCGATGACATGACCGTCTGGATGGTGGTTCGGCCGGCCCCCCCGCTCCCATTTCTGGATCCAGGTGTCCATGGAAAATTGGTAATCGTGGTGCCTTTTGTTTATCTCGGTGATCAGGAGAAGGGTGAAAAATTGATCCAACCCATTCGTGAATTTGGCAAGCCTCACGGCGAGGCATTGGGGATGAATCCCTGGATTGCCTGGCAGGCTGGTTTTGATGGTCTGAACTCTCACGGTGCCCGGAATTACTGGAAATCTCATCACCTGAAGGATTTATCCAGCGCCTGTATTGACAAAGTCATTGAATTTGTCAAAAATATTCCCGGCCCCAACTGCGAGGTTTTTATCCCGCACATGGAGGGGGCACCCGCTCGGGTCTCTGAAGATGAGACCGCTTATGCGTTTCGTAAAACCCCTTTTGTGTTGAATATTCATACTCGCTGGGAAAATCCTGCCGAAGACCAGAACTACATCGGATGGGCAAGTGAGTTTTTTAATCAAACCAAATCTTTCGCCAATGGGGTGTATGTCAATTTCCTCAGCGATGAAGGTGAAGAGCGGGTGAAACAAGCCTACACGACAAAGGCCTGGGAGCGGCTGGTGGCATTGAAAAATAAATATGATCCCACCAATCTCTTCCGCATGAATCAGAATATCAGACCAACAGCATGATAAAGTTCAATGGTGTCTCATCTAATTAAATTTTTCAAATATCCAATTTAAAGGAAGGAGTTTTCCATGTCTCGTTTAACCAATCTTATCATCATTTTGTTTATCTTGTTTTTTATCCATATAGGAGTTGCTCAGACTCAGAATCAACCCCTGACCGGGCAAAGTTTCAGCGGTGAAATCACTCTTCAAGCAAGCCCTGAGGAGGTATGGAATGTTTTAACCAATGTTTCCCAGTTGACGGATATTATGGGATATGAGTATGTGGGAGGAGCCAAAAGCTTCGCCCGGGTTGGAAGCAAAGCACAGGTGAAGGTATGGGGCGATAATAGCGGTTTTATGGTTGTTCGGGCGGATAAAAACCGGGAACTGCGCTTCAATCTCGATCCCGATAACGGTTCATATATCTGCAACTGTCGTTGGGTTTTATCAAAATCCGGCAATGGGACGAAAGTACAGTTCGTAGAGCGTTATACTGAATCCGGTCCTCAAACCCGGGAAGACCTTGCTGCCCAGGTGCGGGAAACCAATGAGCAGTTTAAACGGCTGAAAGTAAAGGTAGAAAAACAATAAAAGAAATTACGGGATAAAATCGCAGAATATGGATGGAATCGAATAGAACTCAAATAAAGGTGGCAGCTGTTCAGGCTGCACCTGTCTTTCTGGATAAAAAGAAGACGGTTGATAAAGCATGCACCCTGATTGCCGAGGCAGCACAGCATGGAGCGGAGCTGGTTGTTTTTCCGGAGGTTTTCATCAGCGGATATCCGGATTGGGTGTGGGTGGTTCCCAATTACAAACGAGCCATTCTGGATGAACTCTATTTTGAACTTCTGGAAAATGCGGTGTCCATTCCTGATTCTGCGACCGAACAACTCTGTCAGGTTGCCAAAGAGAAAGGAATAACCGTGGTGATGGGGATTCATGAACGCAATCGGGAAGCGAGTAACAGCAGTCTATATAATACCCTGCTTTATATCAGTTCAGAAGGTGAAATTCTCGGAAAACATCGCAAGCTAATTCCAACAGGTGGGGAACGGCTCATCTGGGCTGGTGGAGATGGCAGCACCATGGATGCGTTTGACACCCCGGTGGGTAAAGTGGGGGGATTGATTTGCTGGGAAAACTATATGCCTCTGGCGCGGCAGGCCATGTATGAACAGGGTGTGGAAATCCATGTAGCACCCACCTGGGACTCCAGTGAAAACTGGCTACTGAGCCTCCGCCATATTGCCCGGGAGGGAGGAATGTTTGTCATCGGGTGTTGTACCGCCATTCGAATGAAGCATATACCGGATACTTATGAATTCAAATCCTATTATCCGGAAGGAAAAGATTGGATTAATCCGGGTAACAGTTGCATCATCGATCCCCGGGGAAATTTTCTGGCGGGTCCGCTACAGGCCAGCGAAGAAATTCTCTATGCCGAGCTTGATTTCAAAGAAATAGCCGGTGCCAAACGAATGTTTGACGTCGCCGGTCATTACGCCCGACCGGATGCGTTCCGTTTTTCGGT
>RFIL01000257.1 GCA_003695285.1 Calditrichota bacterium | reverse complement strand
TCCAGTAAACCGCAAACCCATCGATTTATTCTGGGTGCGCAGAGTATCCTGGAGATTGTTTAAACGTTAGAGGAGAAGGTTATGGAATATCAAACGATCGCTGTAGATAAAGATGCACCTATCTGTGTGGTCACCATTAATCGTCCGGAAAAATTGAACGCTTTAAATCAGCAAACGATAACTGAATTGAATGACGTTATGGAAACGCTGGCAGAGGATGATTCTGTTCGGGCGATTGTCTTAACCGGAGCCGGACCCAAGGCTTTTGTGGCGGGGGCTGATATCTCTGAGATAGCCCATCTCAATGGAGAAGCGGGAAAGCAATTTGCTGAAAAAGGCCAGCAGGTTTTTAGATTTATTGAAAAAATGAAAAAACCGGTCATTGCTGCTATCAACGGATTTGCACTCGGGGGTGGTTGTGAATTGGCCATGTCCTGCCACCTGCGTATAGCCGCCACTCATGCCAAATTGGGGCAACCCGAGATTAATCTGGGAATTATCCCGGGATATGGAGGCACCCAGAGATTGCCTCGTTTAATTGGATTGTCGAATGCTTTGTATTTATTGTGCACCGGGGAAATGATATCGGCTGAAAAGGCAATGGAGTTAGGTTTGGTCTCCGAGGTTGTGGAAGGAGAGCAGTTATTAGAAAGAGCTAAAAACCTGGCTCATCAACTGGCGGAAAAAGCTCCATTGGCTCTTCACTATATTTTGGATGCTGTATACCGGGGGATCAATGTGGATCTGGATACTGCACTGGATATCGAAGCGGAATGTTTCGGAGCTGTCTGTGACACGGAAGATATGAAGGAGGGCACGGAAGCGTTTTTGAATAAGAGGAAACCGGTGTTCAAGGGTAGATAACCACGGTGCCAATGAATGGAAACAATACAGCTCTCATCATAAGTAAAAATGATGAATTTGTTGTTCAATATACAACACTGTTAAAGCTTGCTCAGTTTCGGAATGTCCGGAATGTAGAGATAGACAAATGGGAAAAACAAGTTGGCAATTACCCATTTGACCTGTGCATTCTGGATAATACTGATGGTAAGTTTCAATACGAGAAGTTCATCCCGTTTGTAGAAAACTTTGCTCCCCATGCTTTCATCATCAATGTGGGACATCGTCCTGAGGAGGAGCTTGCTCAGACAGGCAATTTTTTCTTTACCGGGGAGAACGGAGAGGACATTGAGCTAACATCTTTTCTGATCAATATCAACCATTTTTTAAAACGCGCAAAAAGCCGGCTGGAACTGGCTGCCATGCTGATTCATGATATCCGCTCTCCTCTCAATAGCTTAATCGCTTATATTGAATTGCTCCTTAACCAGACTTTTGGAAAATTGAATGAAGGGCAATATAATTTTTTAGAAAAAGCCATGGTACTGGGAGACCAAACCCTGGATATGCTGGAGGATATCAATGAAATTTATCGGAATGAACAATATGTGTTTTCTCTGGATTTAGAAACGTTTTCTATCCACAAAGTTTTAGATCAGGCACTGGTGGGACTGTGGATTCAGGCAGACAGCAAAGAGATTCAAATAAAGAAATCCATACCCGAAGACTTTCCTCCAGTACAGGGAGATGCCTTTCAGATTCAGCGAGTATTTACCAATTTAATCGGGAACGCTATTCGCTACTGTCCCCGTCATTCCACTATCACAATTAAGGGGACCATTTATTCCCAAAATCAGGTGAAACTTTCTATCATTGATAATGGTGAAGGAATTCCGGAAGAAGAGTTGAAAAAGATTTTTAATCGGTATTATCGGTATGAGGATGGAGGGGGAGCTACTGGCGGGACAGGGTTGGGTTTGTATATTTGCAAATTAATCGTGAAATCCCACCGGGGAAAAATCTGGGCAGAGAAGAATGAATTTGGAGGCAGTAGTTTTCATTTCACTCTGCCAATCAGTAAGTAAGGAGAGAAGAAGGAGAAAGACCAGTGCCCAAAAAATCTTTAATCCTTAGAATCGATGATCGACTGATTCATGGACAGGTGGTGGTGGGATGGGGTTCCACTTACCCCATTAAACACTACATTGTTGGTAATGATCATATTGCTCAAAATGAATGGGAGAAGAATCTCCTGTTGATGGCGGCTTCCGAATCCGTGGATACCCAGGTCTTAACGTTGTTACAGACTCTCGAATATATCAAGAGCCATTTAAATGACTCGGAACTGAGCATGATTTTAATTAAAGCCGTAGATGATTTCACCTACCTTTGCAATGAGGGATTAACTCCTGAACAACTTCCTGAAATTAATATCGGTGGGATTCATTATACGGAAGGCCGAGAGGAAATTTTGCCCTATTTATTTCTGAATACCGATGAAATCCAACAGTTTCGCTCCCTTATTCAAAAAGGATTTGTTTTTTATTGTCAAGATGTTCCCAACAGTGCATCACATAACCTGGAAACGTTATTGGAGAAATTAGGTTGATGAAGATTAAGACAGACTCCCTTCCGCTTAGTACCCGTGGTTTTACGGATATTGTCGATATCACCCCGGATCTCCAGGAAGCACTGAAAAAGAGTGACCTCCAGGAAGGAAATATGCTGGTTTTCGTACCCGGTTCTACAGCCGGTCTAACAACCATTGAATATGAAAGTGGATTGATAAGGGATTTAAAGGAATATTTTGAGAAAATTGCGCCAATGAATGCCAGGTATTATCACAATGAGCGCTGGCATGATGGAAATGGATACGCGCATATCCGGGCTTCATTTCTTAAGCCATCATTGACGATACCTTTTAAAAATGGACGGTTGATTTTGGGTACCTGGCAACAGGTGATCCTGGTCGATTTTGATAATCGCCCCCGACAAAGGAACCTGGTTGTCCAGATGATGGGGATATAGTCAACGATGGAGCACCCTACTGGGTTACCAGAGTGTTGTTCTTCAAATATTCATTCCGAAACGTCTCTGCATAGCCATCGGAAAACCAGGTGATGATGGCATCCTGAATGGTAACCTGGTCGGAACCATTCTCTGATAGTTTTTGATATAATTTCTGTATCGCTTCCAGTTGAGATTCAAAATAGTCTTTATCACGGTATCCCATTTTTAACTCCTTTCCGGTAGAAAATACATCGATTATTTTTTCTGTTCCTGTTTGTGATTGTTTTTCGCCTCTTGTTCCGTTAGCCATAATGCAACGGCTTCCGAGTAAGAAATGTTCCGCTTAAATTCTCTTTCCTTCTTTTCACGAAACTGGAACACTTTTTTTAATTGTTCATTGGAACGCACCATGATGACCCCTCTCGTTTTTTTGTTGCTAAATTGCAATTAGAATGCCAGCTATAATCTCAACATTAGCATGGGGTAGAAACTCAAGGAAATGGCGCTCTTGAACATCCTACCCTCCCTGGATAACCTCCTGAGAACAACAGAAAAGTGTTGAAAAATTCGACCATTCGAGCAGGCAAAATGTCGAATACTGCAACAACTTTCGATTGTTAGAGCCAAAATAAATGGGATTTTTTTCAACAGAGTCTGTATTTTGGGAAATAAAAATTGAAGAGTTGTCGAGAGTTTAAACAGTGGAAGCGAGGTCATTTCAAAAAAATCTAATCACTCATTTTTCCGGAGCAGCGTGTTATTTTATAATGCCCAGACATTTTCCAATCCGATGAGCTAATTGGAAATCTGATATTTGAAACCCCAGAGGGGAATGGAGGGATATGGGGTCACCACTGATTAGCTCTTCCAGGCTTACCCAGTGAAAAGCATTATGTTCACTGGAAAGCGTAACCTCCCCTGACCGATATTTTGCCAGATAGTTGATTGCCAGTAAATTGCCCGTTCCTTTCCAGTTGCCAAACCAGGTGTTAACCGGAGCGATTACCTCTATGCTTAGTCCGGTTTCTTCCCACACTTCCCGTTGCAAACCAGAAATTGGATTTTCGTCAATGTCCAATCTTCCCCCGGGTGGACCCCACAAATACGGGGGGTCGGTTCTCTTTAATAATAAAAACTTATTCTCTTTGATTAAATAAGCATTTACCGCAATTCTGTGAGTACAGCTCTTCATTCCGTTCAATTTCGGTTTAAGAAACGCTTTATTGAAAATTGCCAGGGTTATACTTTCTTAATGTCGATACCAAATGCCTCCTGGATAAGTGCAGGAATTCTTACCGGGCGACCCTGCAAATCTACGGTTACC
>RFIL01000256.1 GCA_003695285.1 Calditrichota bacterium | reverse complement strand
TGCCAGCAAGCTGAACCGAATTTTTGAACGTTTTTATCGGGTAGATAAATCTCGCTCCCGGTCGGTTCCGGGTACGGGGCTCGGATTATCCATTGTCAAGCATCTTTGTGAATTACAAAAAGCAAAGGTAACCGTGGAAAGCCAAATAGATCAGGGGAGTTGTTTCACCATCCATTACTTAAAAGCAATACGAGCAACTCAAAACGATTGAAAAATCCAGAAGCCGCCAACTGCCATTGCAAGAGCAGAAAATCCATACATCAAATAGGTATATGAATAGGCGTGTTTCTCAATCAATTTTAAGGAAAATTTGTTTACCACCCAGGCGAAGAACGTCATCCCAATAATTGAGCCTATCCCAAAACTGACAACATAAAGAAATGAAGCTAACCGGGTAGGTAACATCAAAGCGGGTAATACTCCCAACAGGTGTGAGCTACCTGCTAAGCCATGGAGAACACCAACCCCCAAAGGCGCATGGGAGTGTTCATGGGAGGCGTTATCATGCGAATGCTGGTCAGAAGCGCCATGGAGATGAAAATGGGCATGCTCGAGATCATCATGACGATGCACATGTATATGCAGCCGTTGGGTATAGGCTCTTCGAAGACCCCAGATTCCAATAGCAATTAAAACCACACCCACCAATCGTTCACTCCAGGCGGATAATAGCTCGACGGGGATAAACTCACGGAACAGAAATGCCAGCAGGCCAATCCCCCATACCCCAAGACTATGACCGATTCCCCAAAACATTCCTACGAACCATCCTTTTGACCGGCTGTCTAAAATAAAAGGTGCTACTGCACTCAGATGGTCGGGGCCGGAAATGACGTGCAACATTCCAGTTAAAAGACCTGTAAGGAGTAGAATTTCCATAAGTCTTACCGCTTTATGAATATTTCTTTTTAGTTCAAATTATCGCTCAATTTTCAATAAAAATATGATAAAAATCATGTTCTGATATGACAAATATAAGTGTTTTTCCAATTTCGTGGTGTTATAATTTTTAGACAAAAATAGGGAAAGCGGCTTTTTGTGAAGTTTGCCATTGACGATAAATTTTTTGGAATCTGATGATGATATCAGCATGTGTTTAAGGAAATTTAATAAGGAAGGATCACTCTCATGCAAGATCAAACTCTAACCCAACCCGTAGAAGCTCCCCCCAAACCGGTCACCCGGTTGAAGGAGCATATTGTAGAAATTGTCAGTGATTCCGGCGAAGGGGCCCAAACTGCCGGTCAGAGTTTTGGAAGTATTTCTGCCCGAATGGGCAATGGTGTCTGGACGGTAGAAATTATCCCGGCCGAAATTCAACCCCCACCCCGCAATCCTGCGGGCGCCAGCGGTAACCGAATTCGTCTGGGCTCCTTCTATATTACCAATGCCGGTGACCAGGCAGACCTGGTGGTTGCTTTTAATGAGCAGGCCCTTTTAGGTCGAGTTCAGGCTGGAAATTTGAAGAAAGGGTGTCAAATTTTATTAGAGAGCAAATGGCGGGATCATCCCAACAACCTGATTGCCGAAGAATACCGGCAGACCTATGATAAACTGGTAGCAGACGGATTTGAAATTATTGAAATTCCTATGGAAGAAGAAACGCTCAAAATAACAGACAACCCCCAGCGGGGGAAAAACATGTTTGTTCTGGGTCTGCTCTGCAGTATTTATAGCCGGGATATGAATCTTGCCCGGGAACAGGTCAAGTTTGTCTTTCGGAAAAAGGGGGAGAAAGTTATTGAGACGAATCTGAAATTGTTGGAAGCCGGATATCAATGGGCAGAAGAAAATTTACCGATTAAGTATGAGATTCCCTCTGCAGGCATTACTGAGCCCCAAATAGTTGTGAACGGTAACATCGCCCTGGCTATGGGTATTGTTGCCTCAGGAATGGAAATTTGCGCCATGTATCCCATTACACCGGCAACCTCCGCGTCTCATTACCTGAGTGAAATCTTTGACAACGTGGGTGGTGTGGTGCATCAGGCAGAGGATGAGATTGCTGCCATCGGATTTGCCATTGGGGCTTCTTATTCCGGTAAATGTGCGGTAACCATCACCTCTGGTCCCGGTATGGCACTAAAAACAGAGATGATTGGACTGGCCAGTATGGCAGAAATTCCCCTGGTTATTGTGGATGTGCAACGGGGTGGCCCCAGTACCGGGTTACCGACCAAAGTGGAACAGGGAGATTTACTCTCTTCCATCTTCGGAACCCCGGGGGATGCTCCCAAGGTTGTAATGGCTCCGGCAACGATTGAAGATTGCTTTTATAGCATTATCACCGCCCGTAAGATTGCTGAGACCTTCCGCATGCCGGTAATTGTTTTGAGCGATGCCAATCTGGCCACCGGGCAACAACCCTTTACACGACCCAAACTGAAAAAAGAGTGGCAGGGACTTCCAATTGATCAAAGCCCGGTTCCACCCGGTGCCAAACCTTATGACTGGCATCCCAAAACCGGTTTATCCCGTCGCTTTATTCCTGGACAACCCGGAGGCATGCACACCTTAACCGGTCTGGCTCATACCCGGGAATCCACCGTTGCCTACGATCCCGGAGTGAATCAGGAAGGATGTCATCATCGCAGTCTGAAATTAGCGGCTCTGCAGAAAACGCTAAAAACGCCACCCGTTTTCGGTGACCCGGAAGGCGATATCCTGATCGTCGGTTGGGGAAGCACAAAAGGAGCCATCGAAGAAGCGGTCCAACGAGTTCGGAAAGATGGGTTGAAAGTATCCTCTCTCCACATCAAATTTTTGCAACCCATGGCTTCCGGGATTGGAGATATTCTGAAACGCTTCAAAAAAGTGATCACCGTGGAAATTAATTATTCCGATGACCCCAATCATGAGATCATCACTGCGGAAAACCGTCGCTATTCCAACCTGGCCTGGTTGCTTAGAGCACGCTACCTGGTGGATGTGGATTGTTTCTCCAACGTGCATGGTCAACCCATGCCCCCGGGAACCATCGAAGAGATGATACGGGAAAAAATTAAGGAGCTATAGACGGCTCCACCATTTAATAGGACAAACAATGAAATAAAGATAAACCAGAGAGGTTCATCATGTTTGGTGTAACAATTGAAAGTTTAATGGATCTGGATAAAGAATATTTTTCTCTGGAGGACTATCAGGGGAACATGCCCCGGTGGTGCCCCGGATGCGGGGATAATGCCATCCTGACCTCGGTGCAAAAACTCTGTCGGGATGAACAACTCCCCCCGGAAAAGACGGTTTTTGTTTCCGGGATCGGCTGTTCCAGTCGTTTTCC
>RFIL01000032.1 GCA_003695285.1 Calditrichota bacterium | reverse complement strand
TTTTCCGATGGTTTGGAAGAATTAATTTACCGAACGCTCACCCGAATGGAAGGAAATAATCCGGATATGTGGGTGATCCCTGCCAGCGATATGAAGGAGCAACAGGTGACATCAGCCCGTGAGGCCTTTGATGTGTTTGGAGCCAATTTAGTCCTACAGGGGAAGTTCTCCCGTACTTCTCAGAATTTGAAGCTACAGTTGAAATTAATTCAGCCAAACACCTACCAGATTCTCCGAAGTATGGATATTTCCCTTCCGGTTGAAGAGGTGACTCATTTTCAAGAAAAGGTTATTGATGCTCTCCGCTCTCTGTTAGAACTTCCTGTTCGGCCTGAGCAGGACCGGATGCAATCCGCGGGATTAACTTCAATCGGTAGTGCATATCAGTCCTACCTGGAAGGCAAAGGGCTGTTGCTTAATTATGATACCCCCTCAAATGTGGAGCAATCCATAGATTTGTTCAAACAGGCCATTGCCATGGATAGTGTTTACGCTCTGGCTTATGCCGGACTGGGAGAAGCCTACTGGCGAAAATATGAGCATACCCAGGAACCGCACTGGACAGAAGAAGCAATCCGATACTGCGAAGAGGCGTTAAGAATAAATAACTATCTCCCTCAGGTATATCTGACACTGGGAATTATTCGCAGGGGGAGGGGAGAATATGAATTGTCCCGTGAAGCACTGGAAAATGTGATTCGAGTGGAACCGCAAAATGGGGACGCTTATCGGGAACTGGCCAGCACTTATTCTCTTATGAAAAACTCTTCCGCTGCTGAAAAAATGTATCAGAAAGCGATTGAGCATCATCCCAATTATTGGGCCAACTATTATGATCTGGGTCGTTTTTACTACCATCAGGGGCGGTATGAAGAGGCGGTTGCTAATTTTCAAAAGGTCACTGAAATAGCCCCTTACAACTACAAAGGTTTTCGCAACCTGGGAGTGGTGAAACTCCTACTGGATGATTATCCCGGCGCCAGAAAGAATCTGGAACAATCGATTGCTATAAAGCCTAACTACGGTGCTTATTCCAATCTGGGTACTCTCCATTTTATCCGTAAAGAATATCAACAGGCCGCCCGTATGTTTGAACAGGCACTGGAGATGAACGCAAACTTTTATGCCTTATGGGGAAATCTGGCCAGTTGCTATGCCATGCTCCCCGATGAATCCTTTAAGGCAGCCCCTACATTTCAACAGGCCATCAACCTGGCTGAACGTCAACTCACCGTGAATCCCAACAATTCCAATATTTTGAAATCACTCGCCAGTTATTATGCCCACCTCAACAATAGCGCAAAGGCAACGGAATTGATTGAACGGGTTCTCCAATTAGCCGGTGATGATCTGGATGTTCAATTCCGGGCGGCAGAAGTATATGGTCGATTAGGGCAGATGGATAAAGCATTGAACATGTTGCAACAACTGGTAAAAAAAGGATTTTCCAGGAAGATGATCCTCCAATCACCAGTGTTTCAAAACTTTCAGGAAGATGAACGATTTAAAGAAGCCCTGTTTTCGCAGTAACTCATTAAGTGTGGTTGATGTGAAAATTTTTGAAGGCTGGATAGGAGCAGGTTACTGTGGGAGGTAAAAACCATTCAATTCATCATAACGTAAAGGGGAAGCACTATGGGTAAGCATTTAATCGTCTTAACAACCAGCGATGGGCAGGAACAACCCACCGTATCACCGCAATCGGTGAAAGTTAAACCAGGTGATGAGATAGAATTTCAATGTAAACATACCGGGAATCAACCCCCGGCTCAGATTCAATTAAGTTTTACCAGCGGGGTGATCAGTGAATTCCCGGATGGTACCATCGGGGTGGAGCAGTTGATGGTTGAACCCAATTCATCTACCAGGGCTATGGTTTCTTCCCGGGCAACACGATCATCATCTCCAGTATCATATACGGTGGAAGTGAAGTGGGGAGGATTAACCCGGAGCGTCACGCCTCAGACTGTGATGGTGACCACGCCCGATTTAATCATCGATGAATAAAGCACTGAAAGGTGGGTGGTGTGCCCTCCTAATCTTCCCACTTCAATTTTTTGTAATCAAACTCACCGGTTTCAATTATGTTGAATTTGATAATCTGAAAATTGGGGCTGAGATCAAAATCGCGTGGGAGAATCTGGGAGTAGTGACGCATGGACAGGATACCTCCATAAGGATTAAGCTTCAGGGGGTTGGATTTGTCAGGGGTGGTGGTTAAAACCGGCAAAACCGGATACCCAACGTGTTGAAAAGCACGGGCAATCATCCCTGAACAAATCACCTGAAATTCATTACAACTGCCCAGACAGGCTTTTACACTCCGCTTTTTAAAGGGGTTGAGCCAGCGGGGGAGGAGCATCAGAGCGATATCAACAATGTTTTGTTTATCATAGCGTTTCCCAAGGTTGGAAATCACCTCTTCCACGACCTGTTTCAAATCCTCCTCAAGAATGTTGTAGGGGCGGCACACCCGGATGTTGTAATTCTGATATTTTTGGAGGGGAACGGCGATTACCCCGTCACCGGCATAGGCTTCGATGAGGAGGTGGTTGGCATTGTCGCCAAACTTTTCCAGAAATTGTTCGCGATATGGGCGGTGAGGTTGAATTAACTCATCTCCAACATACATGCCAATGTGGCTCCAGTTGCTGTTGGAGAATAGCTGAATAATTCGGCTGAGTTTGGTTCGGCCTTCTACTAATACCACATCGCCCTTACGGATATATTTATACAAGTTTTCCATGTTGTTGTAAATCCGCTGCTGGTAATCCTGCACCTCAGCTTGCAGTCGATGGGCGATATGTTGATATAGGCGATCCAGTTGTTGCTTTAAACTTGTCATGCTACAAAGGTTATTTTTGATTATGAGGTAAATTCAAGGCGATCGGTGCTGCTAACAGAGCATTGGGAATCCCAAAAGCGGAGGTCAGATGAACAGCTTGAGGAGCAATTTCATGGGAAAGTTTTTCAACCTCCCGCCGGATTGCCTTGGCTTTATTGCCCTCGATATAACCATTTTCCAGAAACCAACCTTTATCCTTTTCCAGTTGAGCTAATCCAAACAATTGAATCAATTTTGTTAAAATTTTTCCAAGGGATTCTTCTTCTATCTTCTCCACCGAATGGATAAATTCTTCCAGGATAACCCGTTCAACAAATGCATTCGCTAAAGCCAGAAGATGATTTTGACACTGGCTAAAGGCTGTAAAACTATCTATTCCATTATCGATTCTTTTTTTAAGCCTTCTGGCTGCGGTAATCAAAAGATGGTCTTCACGGTAACGAAAGGCATTCAATAAAAAGTGAAAATCCCGGAGATGACTTTCGTCGGTTATCCGGGTGATAACCGGATTTAATTCCTGGATGGTAGTACTGGCTTTTCTGGCAATGTATTTAATCAACCCTGGAAATTTCATCTCAGCAAATGAATGTCTGAAATCACTGAGACACCCTTTGGCTACCAATTGCAGGAGCACGGTGTTGTCCCCTTCAAAGGTTGTGAAAATATCGCTATCCGCTTTCAGAGATGCAAAACGATTTTCAGCCAGATAACCCTGAGCTCCGCAACTTTCGCGTGCTTCCTGAATGGTATCTGTTGTATGCCAGGAACTGTATGCTTTTAATCCGGCTGCCAATACCTCTATCTCCCGTTGATTGTTCTGGTCTTGTTGAGAATACAGGCCAATGAGCTT
The DNA here is from genome assembly GCA_003695285.1 of Calditrichota bacterium. Taxonomy (GTDB): domain Bacteria; phylum Calditrichota; class Calditrichia; order RBG-13-44-9; family J075; genus J075. The sequence goes on along the minus strand of RFIL01000032.1, from coordinate 11,855 downwards.
TTGCAATGCAAAATGAATGGCGTAGGTTTTAGCCAGACGGGGAATCAACCGTTTCTGGTGGCTTGGATAATCGATGAGTTTTACTTCACAGTTTCCAGGGGGGGCAAATTGTCTCCGTTGGTAAGCATAGCGAACAGCGATTGTCAACGCTGATTTTGCAGCGCTCAAAGCCGCAGCGGCAATGCTAATGCGCCCTCCCACCAGGGTACCCAGCATTGTGAAAAATCGTTGTGATGGGCTGGTAATGGAGCTGGAATATTCTCCCTGAGAGGATATTTGGGCATAACGATCCAATAAATTCTCTTTGGGAATACGGACATCTTTAAATTGAATTCGTCCGTTATCCACCCCATTGAGTCCCATTTTTTCTCCATTATCTTCAACGTGGACTCCTGGCATCAGAGAACCACTGGCAGAACGAATTGGTACGAGAAAGGCGTGTACCCCATATTGTTTGCCATTAATCTCTAATTGGGCAAAGACGGTTGCCAATTGCCCGTGGAGGGCAGCATTGCCGATATAATCTTTCCGGGCTGAAATTTCCGGTGTATTTATGATAAACTCATCGGTGGCGGAATCGTACCGAGCAATCGTTTTAATATCTCGCACATTCGATCCATGCCCGGTTTCCGTCATGGCGAAACAGCCTGCTATTGTCAAATCCGCCACCTGATGAAGGTATTTTTCATGATGTTTTTGGGTGCCCAGGTTTAAAATGCTCCCCCCGAATAATCCAAATTGAACCCCAAACTTGGTTAACAAACTGAGATCATGATACCCCAGTGTTTCGAATACAGCGATAAACGCTCCCATGTCACCCTTCCCACCAAATTCTTCAGGGAATGATAGAGCCCCATATCCTTTATTCGCTAATTTTTTTACCCAATTAAATACCACTTCCCGATACTCATTGCGGGATAAGCCATATTGATAGGAAAATTCTGGCTGTGAGAGCAATAACTTGATCTCTTCACGCAGGGAAGGATATTCCCCGTCTAAAACCTGTTGAAGCTGTTGGATATTGAATTCGGGGGTGGGTAACTGTTCCGCGGGGGGAGGAGGGGGAGGAACAGTGGTTAGGAGCTCTTCGATAACTTCATTGCTAATAACTCCCAGAGCATTTTCCACCTCATCCAGAGCTGCGCAAACTTCCGGTGTGGAGCAGCGCTGATATCCTTCAATGGTACCTATCCTGGCTATTTCTAATCCTAAATCAGCAAGTTTTTTTCGTTTTTCAGGTGGTACCTGTTGTCCGATTTCTTGAATTAATTCCAGCCAATATTGGAGTTGTTGGGGTGAGGGAGGAGTGGTAGGATTCAACCATCGCGAGATGAGTACCTTCTCCGTCTCATTAAACCAGGGCTGTGCCTGTAAATGGGTACTGATAATATTAAATTCTTCTTCTGTAAACATCCCATCAGCCCAGGCAACATAAAGCATGGGCAGCAGAGGAACAATGCCGGGAGCATCTTTAAGTAGCTTTGATGTGTCCTGGTGCTCATGATTCGGGTTTCCTAAAGAATCAAATGTCATACTTTTCTCCTCTATGTTCTTTTTAAAGATAACCATGAAAAGTTACAACCGTCTCACAAAGCCGTTGAAAGTATGTCACAAATGTGTAATGATTGTATCAATGGAAGAAGGTTTCTTCTGACAAATGAGGTAATGCTTTTTCAGTTTTGAACCGATGACCTTATCCGGTAAAGAAAAGTTACTTTTCCACTCAATACCGGCTCTATTTTGAGTTATATTTATATCTTGCCGGTGTTTGTCGAATCGTTGGAAATGACATTCGGAAAAAAATTAGACAGGAGAAGGGAAAAGGTTGTTGGATATTATGGAGAAGGTTAACAGAGAAGAAAACACCCAGGAGAATGTTCCGGGTAAGAAGAAGTTGGCCGGCAGAGTGACGAAGGGGCAATTCTTCAGCACCAGTCTAGGAATCGAAAAAACGTACCGGATTTATCTCCCACCAGGATATGCAGAAAGCAATCATCGGTATCCGGTGGTATATCTTTTCCGGGGACACGAGGATGAGTGGTTTAATCCCGGTCAGGACGATACCCGAGGTGGGAGCAGTGTCGAAGATTTAGCCAATGAACTGATCGGAAATGGTGAGATTGGAGAGATGATTATCGTGGGGGTTGGGTTAACCTCGGAGGATAATCAGATTCATGGATTAGGGGTGAATTTTTTGAATCCCGGTCTGGTGAGAAAGCGCAAGGGAATTGGCAGTGGCCAATTTGAGAATTTTTTTGTCAAAGATTTGATTGGTCACATCGATACCACATATCGCACCCTGCCTTCCCCGGATGCGAGAGCTCTGGATGGCTTTTCTCTGGGCGGCTTTTCCTCGCTGATGTTCGCTTTAAAATATCCACACTTATTCACTTCCATCGGAAGTTATGATGGAAGCTTCATGTTCTATAATTTGCAGGATCCCCGAATTGGTGAAGGAGATTGCCGAGATCACTTGTGGTTGAGGGATGATTCCATGTTTGCCCCGGCCTTTCGCCCCCCCGGGAAAAAAAAGTATGATCGGGAATACATGCTCACATACAGTGTGGGCAACATACTTGAAAATTATCCTGAAAAACAAAAACAGCAACTCTCTTCATTGCGTTTTTTTATCACCTGTGCAGCCTATGATGGCTTTCAGGGAAACCGCGATCGCAGTGTGCATCTCATGACCTTACTTCAACTTCATGGATTGCAGAATTCAGCTCCTTCATTGATTCTGGCAAACGATGCCCTTCATAACTGGAAATTTGCTGATTTACATCTTCGAAAATCGTTGCCGTTTCATTCTGCTTCATTTGGTTACTCCCCTCCAACCGCTGAGTCAATGTTTCCCAATAGTTATCTGGAACACCTGGAGGTGATTTCGATTGCCAATTCACGGGTTGGAGGAGAGCGGCCGCAACTTTTTTTTCATGTGTATAAAAAGATGAAAATTCGGGTGGAGATTTTAACATCAACCGAAAAAGTCATACGGTTGGTATTAAATAAAACACTCACACCGGGTAATTATCAGATTTCCTGGGATGGAAAAGATCAATCCGGGAGAATGGTCTCTTCAGGTGTTTATACGGTCAGGATGATAACCCCGGAAGGGATTCTCCCACTTCGAGTGCTTTGGTTACAATAATTAGAGGAGGAAGCCATGGATATCACCAGAGAGCAGGCCTATGAGTTACTAACCGAATTCACCAGCAAACCGGCACTGATCAATCATGCTCTGTCGGTGGAAGCGGCCATGCGTGCCTATGCAAGGAAATTCGGAGAAGATGAAGAAATCTGGGGGATCGTTGGGCTATTACATGATTTTGATTATGAAAAATACCCCTCTCTGGAGGATCACCCCTTTCGGGGAGCGGAAATCCTCCGGGAAAGAGGTTTCCCTGAAGAATGGATAGAAGCCATTCTGGGTCATGCGGAACATACCGGAGTACCTCGCCGAACGTTGATGGCAAAAACACTCTATGCAGTGGATGAGCTGTGTGGGTTTATCACCGCGGTAGCCTATGTTCGCCCCAATCGAAAACTGGAAGAGGTTAAGGTAAAATCGGTGAAGAAAAAATTAAAAGATAAAAGTTTCGCGGCCCAGGTAAGTCGGGAAGATATCCGAAAAGGTGCCGAAGAATTGGGCGTGGATTTCGATGAGCATATCGAGACAGTCATTACTGCCATGCAGGGCATTGCTGATCAGTTGGGGTTATAAGTTCTTAACGGCCGGTGAAGAGAGAGGGAATTCCCGAGTAATTCTCTACTTCTTACTTCCCGAAAAATAAAAACCACCAGGACGTCAATACCTTGGTCCTGGTGGTAGAATCATTTAAGGTCTTCAAAACCGGGTGTATGTTACTCGGCAATCAGTCGTTCAATAAGTTGATCTCGTTTCACAATGGATTTGTCCCCCAGCCAGATGGACCAGAGTACCCGGGCAAATGTCTCGTTGGTGATGGCAGGTTTTTCTTCTCCCTGCACAATGGTTACCACCACTCCGCCGGGCAGCCAGCGTAACACATACTGCTCATTTTCTTTCACATCTTTGTCAAAATACCCAATGAACTGATCAACCAGGGGTTGAATTTCTGCCAGTTCCTTTTCCGTGGCATTCTTCTTAAAGCTTTCCCGATATGCACCCTGAATCTTGCCAACCCCAACACCCCGCGCAAAATCCATCACAATTTGTTTTGCCTTACCATCTGTCAACACCGCTTTTTTCGCTTCCTCCTTGCTCATTTTCGCGGAGGTTTCCATATAATGGGCTACCCCGTAAACTTTAAATACAAATTTCTTACGCACGGCTACTCCGGTTAGAGTGAGGTTGTAGGTGCTATCATTGTAAGTAAAGGATACCTGAGCCGGAAATTTCTTACCGGTTGAAGGTTCCTCTACCATTTCCTGGGCAATTGCCCTCCCCAGAAAACCTACTAAAAAAACGGTTGCCAATACCCCTAGAAGGGTTAACCTGTTCATACTGCTTCCTCCTGTAATTAGTGAGTTCTTGTATTAATTTCCGACAGAAGATCAGGTTACTCTTCTGTTGCGGATAAAGATTTCGGTAGTACCCTTAGGTCAGTTCTTTCGATTTGATCATAGATCATCAACCGATCCACCACCGCCATTCCGGCAATGACTTTTCCGATGACCGTATGTCGTCCGTTTAAATGCGGCTGAGGAGTATGGGTGATGAAAAACTGACTGCCTCCGGTATCTTTACCAGCATGGGCAATCCCTACCACGCCACGGTCATAGAAAACATCGTTATATTCACAGGGCACCGAATATCCCGGACCACCCCAGCCGTCTCCCCGGGGGTCTCCCCCCTGAACAACAAAGCCAGGGATAATTCGGTGAAATGAGATGCCATCAAAAAAGGATTGTTTTACCAGAGAGACAAAATTTGCCACATTCACTGGTGCTTTTTCCGGAAATAGTTCGATGGTAAAATCACCCTGGGAGGTATAAAAGGTAACCTGATAAATCGAGTCCTGGCTGACTTTCGGGAAATCCCATTTGGTTTCATATTGTCGTTTGATCTGAGGAAGAGGAATGCTGTCGGAATCCGTTATATGCATTAATGCCCGACGAGCCGTTTCGTAGATAGTGGGATAGGGATTCCGGAGCTCCTGATTAAGGAAAGGAACTGCTTTCTCGCTGCCAATGCTATCCAGAGCCACCAGGATTTGTTGCATGGCTTCCAGGTCACGAGGAGCCGTAAATTGTTTATACACATTGATCAGCGTTTCCACCCCCTCTTCCGGACGAGGCCCCAAGGGAGAGGAGAAATAGGTGGAAACGATGGTTGCTACTGCCATATCCCCGGTTTTTAATTTCTTGATGAAGAAATCGACGACTGGTGGTTTTCGACGGTTGGTAAGAACCTCCAGTGCCCGGGTGGTTTGGGCAATTTGATCGGAATTTGCTAATTTTACCAGTAGACGGGTGGCTTCATCCGTTTCTTTGACCGGTCTTTTGGGGTCAACAGTTTCAATGTTTTTCAATGTCTCGATGGCATAATAATTTTGGGGCCACGGTTTGTCCAGCCATTCCTCGCGAACATAACGGAGCGCTTCTGCCGGTTGAATTTTAGCCAGAACAGCCAGTGCCTCGCCACGCATTCTCCAGTCGCTTTCACTTTTGTAAATGCGGCGCATCTCTTTCCGGGTTAACCAGTTCAAGAATTTACCCAGAGATCGAATCGCCTGAATCTGTACATGGGGATGAGGATCCGCCAGCAGTTTGACAATTTCTTTTTGATACCGTTCTTCCCCCAGGTCTCCCAGCACTTTTAAGGCTTCAACCCGAACATACCAGGTGGAATCCTGTAACTGGGCGATGATTTTTTGACGAAATTCCGATGAGTTGAAAAATTGGTTCAGTTCTCGGAGTTCTCGGTCTTTCCGATTTTTTCGGACGTATTCTTTAAAGGGATCTGATTTCATCCGAGAGGTGATCAGATCGATACCTTTCAGGGCGAAATACCGGGTCAGGGTGTCTGAGGATGACAACACTTCTACCAGATCTGGTAGTGACCAGACATTTCCAATCCGGGAAAGAGCGTAAGCACAGCGCCAGGAAACCTCTCCGGAAGTGGCATTGCGCATCACTTTTCCCAGAGTTTCGACATTGCTTCCCGGCGGAAAATAGCCCCGACGGGCTAATAATCCATGGGCAATAGCTGAGGATTTCTGATATTCCTCATATCCACTTTGAAGAAAATCGCGGAGAGTTAAAAAGCTTTTGTCCGTACCACATTTTCCAAGGGCATTTACTAACTCGGTTCGAACACTATTATCCGTTTCCAGTCGCAGGGCATCCATAATATAGCTTTCTACTTTGGGATGAAATAGTTGCCCCAATGCAAAAGCGGCAGCACGCCGTACTCGCACATCTTCATCTGTCAAACGATTCGCCAGAAGCACCAGGGCGGTGGAATCCTGAACACGTCCCAGAACTTCCGTCGCTTTCAAACGAATCTCCGGATTTGAATCATGTAACCAATCAATAAACTTTTGAGTGTCTATCTGGCGGGTGTACTCCATGCGTTCCATTTCCTGGAATGCCACCGTATGGCTAAGATTTTGACAGGCTGTAAATACTAACACTATCGCTAAGAGGGGTAAAACCAATCGACGCATTGTTTCATCTCCTTGCTGCTTGCGAATTCATCACACGTAGCTTTAATTCGTAGATACGAAGACTCGCCACAAAACTTTTAAATTCGAAATCTTTTCTTGCAGGCAGTTAAAAGATTCCCGGTTTATCAACAGATGAGAACCTAATATATGGTTTTCCCGGCAAAAAATCTACTTTCAGTTTTATTTGCCTGATGTAGAAAGAGGCGAAATGTGGAAACCAATTTGCTAATAACTTGACAAAAATTTGCCCAGAGAGTATATTTTTCGGCGTTTGAAAAAAAATCGTTTCACTCAAGCTCGAGGTTAACATCCGAAATCGCCAGGATCACATTAGTTTACCATCCGCTTCCAACGTGGGTGATTTGCATTCGGAAAATCATCTCTCAAAAATTTGTGGCGAGTGAATCCCAAGAATACGGAATGTATATGAAAGACGGTTTAGTCTATACAATCACCGAGCAGACCCGCTCCGAGATAAAAATCAAACGGTCAACATTCATCGGAACCATATCCCCGGCCCATACAGTGGAAGACGCAGAACAATTTGTAGACTCCATCCGAACTGAATTTTCGGATGCCACCCACAACTGCTTTGCCTATCGTATCAATGAAAATCTTTTTCGGTATTATGATGATGGAGAACCGTCAAACACCGCCGGGAAACCCATTCTGGCGATGCTCGATAAATATCGGCTGCATGAAACGGTGCTGGTGGTTACACGCTATTTCGGTGGTACCAAGCTGGGGGTTGGGGGATTAATCCAGGCGTATTCGCAGTGTGCAGAAGAAACTATTCAAAAGGCAAAACGAATTCCTTTAGTTCATTACCAACGATTCCGAATAAGATATCCATACCAATTAAATAAACAAATGGAATACTGGGTTACCCAATTTGAAGGACGGATTGAGAAAAGTGAGTTTGAGGCGGATATTACCTCTATTATTGCCATCCCGGAGGAACATGCCGCTTCCTTTCAGGAACAATTAGCGAGCAACGGCAAACACTCAATTCAAATCATACAACTATCGGATGACTGATGCACATTAAGATAGAACATATTAGCAAATCTTTTGATGGAAAACTGCATATTGCAGATGTGTCCTTTGAGGCCCGTCCTGGTTTTATTTCCTGTTTGCTGGGGCAAAAAGGAGCGGGGAAAAGCACAGTTCTGCAAATGCTGCTGGGAATTCTGAAGCCGGATGAAGGGTATATCGCTTTTGATGATAAACCACTGAATAGCAAAATTCTGGATAAAATTGGTTATTTACCGGAAGAGAGAGGACTTTATCAGGAATTTACCCTCAACGAAATTCTGGTTTATTTTGCTCGGTTAAAACATATTCCCCGTAAAAAAGCTCAGGTAGAGGCGGTGCGGTTGATGGACCGCTTTAATTTAATCGATCAGATGGAGACCCCGGTTTGCGAATTATCCGAAGAAATCCAGTTTCGGGTATTGCTCCTATTGTCCATTATTCATAATCCGGATGTCATTATCTTCGATGAGCCTTTTCGGGTTAGAGATGACAATTTAGTTCTGATAAGAAAATTGATTACTCGTTTACGGGAAGAGGGAAAGACCATCATCCTTTCCACCGAACAGATCTCGGAAGCTGAGTTGCTGGCCGATGAAATTACAATTTTACATAGAGGTGAACTCATTTTAAAAGGTCAGAAAAGCGCTTTACTGGAGCGTTTTAAGGAAAATATAATCATTGTGGAGGCGGAGGATAATCTACAACCATTGAAGAATATTCCCGGTGTAAAACGGATAGTGCAGGAGAAACAGGTGGCACGTCTTTATGTGGATAAGCAAATGTTACCCCAAAAAGTTTTGGAAGCCATTATTCGCACTGTGAATGTTTCTCGAGTAGAAGTCCACAAACCGGGGCTGAATGAAATTTATCTGGAAGCCGTTGAACAATTCGAGCGGGCGAATGTATGAATCGATTGTGGATCATCTTTAGCTGGGAAATTTCCCATCACCTGCAAAATACCCGATTCTGGCTGGTGACTTTTCTCTCTCCACTGTTGCTGGCATTAATGATTTGGGTAGCATCGCTATATTTTCATGCCAATACTCCTCAACAATCCCAGATTGGGTATGTGGAATTTGACAGTACCTCCCATTTTCAGGAATTAACTCAACATCTGACAGATTCCCTCTCAGATTTTAACAGTGTGCTATTAGTTCCAATCAATCCCGACACAACAGAACAGATGCAGCAAAAATTTGCAGAACTGGCGGAATTGAAACAGGAACTGGATAGTCTCAATGAAGCCTACAACAAAATAAAAGAACGACGGAGATATATCTTCCAGAAACCCGATTCCCGTTCCCGACGCAATCAATTATCCAAATCCTATGAAGAGCTTTTGGCTACCCGGGAACAACGTGATCTGATTGAAATTGAATATACCCGAATGAAGACCATCACCGATACCCTTGTAAAACAAGCGGTATTGAAGAAAGCCGACTCATTGTTAGCTGCTAAGGAAATAGAGGGGTATATCGTTCTGGAAAAGGAGTCATTTAAACGTGGGATAGTTGAATTTCATGCGGCTCAACCCATCAACTTTTTGCATATTCAACCACTGAAACAAGCGCTTCAGGTTATGGTTGTGGAAGAGCGAATGAAGGATGAGGGTATTACCGTTTCCCAGATTCAAAAGTTGCTAGAACCCATCCGTATTCAAGAGATTCTCTCAGAAGGGATGGTGAAACGTGAATTTAAATTTATGGTCACCTATTTAGCTCCGGTGGTGGTCATCATCTTTTTATTTCTCGCTTTGTATACATCTATTGGTTTTTTGTTTAATTCGTTTGCTAGCGAGAAAGTACACCACATTTTGCAGTTATTGTTGACCCATGCGAATCGATTCGCAATTATCGTGGGGAAAATAATGGGGTGTAGTGTGCTGGGCTTTTTGCAGATTATTATCTGGGTGCTGTTAACACTTATTTTGATTGGTATTGGAGCCTTTCCTCTGGAAGAACTGGGGTTTTTAACAGTTGAAAATCTGGGACTTTTTCTTTTGTATTACTTTTTGGGATTTGCCTTTTTTGCAATGATTGCTGCTATATTGGGAATTTCAACCGTATCTGAATATGACGCCATGCGAAATCGACAGTTAATTCGTTCTCTGTTAATAATACCTTTACTCTTAGCCGGTTTTATTCTCTATTCTCCCAATTCAATGCTGGTACGAATTCTTTCATTTATTCCCCCGCTCTCACCGGTCTTTATGGTGTTAAGAACCCCTCTGGGGCAGCCACCGCTAATTGATTATTATTTTTCCTCCAGCGTTTTGGGAATTTCTTTAATTTTAGGATTGTTCCTGGTGCATCGAATTATTAAAGTAGGGAGTATACACAGGGAGAATAAAACCTCCTTTAAGTTACTGATGCAGTTATTACGTCAACAATGAACTTTTTAACGGAGAACCTGCACCCATCTATTGTCAATCCATTTAATCCAATAAACCTAACATTACTTTGGAGGTAAGTTATGTATCATTACAATCGTATGCTGACAATTCTTCTCCTGGTTTTAACCCTGACCTTTACAGCTTTTGCCGGTGTGATGGTGGTAACGAAGGAGACGGATAAAACAACCGGAAAAGTCACCATGTCCACCCTGTATATCGATAAACAAGGTATACGTGTCGAAACCGGCGAAAACGTCGGCGCGGATCTGGTCATCTTCAGAAAAGATAAGAATAGTTTCTGGGTGATTGACACTCAAAAGGGCACCTATATGGAAATCACTAAAAGCGATATTGAAAAGATGAATTCGATGATCGACCATCAGATGAAGATGATGGAAGAACAAATTAAAAATTTACCCCCTGCTCAACAGGAGATGATGAAAAAACATATGCAACAAATGATGGGGGTTGGAGAAACACCAAAAGAAGAATACAAAAAGGTGAAAAGTGGTGTGAAAGTGAACCAATGGGTCTGCGATGTATATGAAGGGTTTCAGGATGGTGCCAAATTTGAAGAAATCTATACTGTAGATTGGGGTAGTGTTGGTATCAGCAAAGAGGATTTATTACCCTTTAAAGAGATGGAAGAATTTTTCTCTTCCATGCATTCCCGTAATAAAGGAAAAGGCAAAGGTTCCCGTTTTGACTTCGGGTTTGAAGATGAAGGCTACGAAGGGGTACCGGTTAAAGAAGTCTATTACGACGGTGGGCAGGTTCAGAGCATAACAGAAGTAGTCAAAATCACCCGTCAGGACTTCAGTGCCGATTTGTTTAATTTACCAAAAGGATTGAAAAAAGCAGAAAATCCTTTTCAGGAAATGGAAACACCTCAGCAGTGGAAGTAACCTTATTTTCTACCAGTGAATGAAAGAATTCACAGTCACTGGGAACTGGGTTTCTCAAAAAATTAGAGAACAATGTATTTTCAATTTACCCCTGTTATCACAACTTGTGATGGCAGGGGTAATGTTTTGTATGATTATCGATTAAATTCTCTCAGACAAGGCGAGGTGTTGTTTTTCGCGGAAATGTTTTAATTGTTGTGTATAGAGCCTTTATCGTCTTTTCTTCGATTTTTTCCCTTTCACCGGAGAAGTTCTCTTTCTAAGACTCTTTTGATGAATCAGATGAGACAGGATCCAGATACCCATCCACATGGCAGCAATTCCCCACCAATGCCAGATTAATAATACCACCACGTTAACCGCATATAACAGATGGAAGAACCAGATAGGGGCAGCAGTTTTAGGCATTCTGGAAACAACGACTTCATTGCTGTAAGTAATCAGTTTTAGAAGGAGCATGATGATTGTATAACCGATCAGTAAATACTTCATCCAGAGGGTCTGGGAAATTCCGCTGATGATGATATATGCCGTGACCCCAATATCTACTATAACGCTTTTCAACCACTTCATTCGCCCTTCTCCTCTGAGGATTTTCTTAATCTTTTATTGATGCCGCGGAATCAATCTTTCAAATTCATCGTAATCCGTGAACCAAAACTTAAGCCATCTCAGTTTTTTATTGAAGAAAAATAGGAACAAGAATCTACCTTGTTACTTCGCGTATGCTTAAATTCTTCGAAAGGAATTGGAAAAAAAGGACTACAAATGGTACTCTCAAAGCGATACATAAGCATTCTATGGGTATTGGTCATCATCACCATGGGCAGATCCCAATGGGTTGTCTCAGGTAGTCTGGGGCAGAGTTTTCCCGCT
>RFIL01000255.1 GCA_003695285.1 Calditrichota bacterium | reverse complement strand
CTCGGTCATATACTGATGCCATAAAACCCGTTGTACGTGTCGGAACCGGCTTCCCATTCCCCACCGATTGAGCACCATTTGTGAGCCGGGGCCTCCGTATCCGTAAACAATCACCGGGTATTTTTTAGCAGGGTCGAAGTCGGCCGGTTTCATCATATAGGCATTCAGTGTTACCCCATCACTGGTTTTGAAGGTAAGGAATTCAGGATAAACCATCCGATAATTTTTCAGGGCTGGTATCTGATTTTCTTCCAGCTGGTGTATCAGTTTTCCGGATGCCTTTCGGAGTGCAATTCTGGTAGGGGTTTTGACATCTGAATCGAAGGAAACATAATATTGAAAGTTCGGGGAAAAGACTGCCTGATGCCATCCCGGGGTATCGGAAATCTTTTGGAATTTCTTCCCATTTAGAGAGACCCGATAAATGTGTTGCTCAAGAGGAGAATCTTTTTTTCCATAAAAATAAACCCATTGATGATTGGTGTCTATTCCAAGCACGGATGATATTTCCCACTCCCCTTGAGTCAGGGCACGGGTTTCTCCGCTTTGATAATCAGTCAGATACAGATGCCGATAGCCACTTCGTTCAGAACTCCACACAAATTGGGATGTGCCGGGCACAAAGGTGAGATCATCGGTAATGTCTATCCAGGTCTGATTTTTATCTTCTACCACAACCCGGGTTTCTCCACTGGAAAGATTGGAAAGAAGCAGTTGCCAGTGATTCTGTTTACGATTCAACCGTTGTAAAGATAAAAGATTGGGCTCTGTCGTCCATTGTACTCGAGGGATATAAATATCATCATTAGATCCGATATCAATCCACTGAGTCTCCCGTGTGTTTATGTTGACCACCCCAATTTTGACAATTGCATTTTGTTCCCCGACTTTGGGATATTTAAGCGGGATGGGAACACTATAATGGGGCATCTCATCCAGTAAGGTGAATGTTTTTACTCGTGTTTGATCCGTGCGCCAGAAGGCAATATACCGGCTATCCGGAGACCAGTGAAAGGCGTCGGCTCTCCCAAATTCTTCTTCATATACCCAGTCAAACACCCCATTTAGAATGTTGAAGGAACCATCAAAAGTTAATTGGGTGCTCTCTCCGGTGGATACCTCTGCAACAAACAAGTTGTTATGTTTTACATATGCTACCCATTTCCCGTTTGGAGAAAGGGTAACATTCTGTAGCTCCGGATCTCCCTTGGCAAGAGGGAGTAATTTCCGTGTTGACATTTGAAAGAGGTAATACGGAGCAGAGTAAGAATGTCGCCATATGTGTTTTTGAGGACCGCGCAACAGTAAAAAATCGTTATCCCCGGTTGTTTGAAATCCTGTGATGACGACCGGTTTGCCATTCCATAATAACTCACCGGGTTCCAACAGTTTTTTTTCAGTCTTTTTTTCTAAATCAAAATAAAAGATCGTGAAAGAGGATTCACCGGGGTGTTCCCGGGTGTAAATAAATCCGGAACTGTTGGGGAGCCAATGAATATTGGAGATGGTCGAACCTTTAAATTTTTCAGAGGAGAAAATATCCTCAAGGGTCAATTTATTCTGCGATGCAATCGGCATTGTTAAACCTGTTATTAAAATGAAACTGATGGTTAAATAATAGTATAAAACACTCATGGTCACTCCTGATCGTTAAATAGAAGTAAAAGGATTCGGGAATAAAATAAGGCGGATAGCTCTGGATTGGTAGCCTAATTTGAATAAATCATTTCGCGGAAAAGCAATTCCCCTCTTCAAGAAATCTGAAGAGGGGAAGGATAGGTAAGAATTTTAGAAGAAAATGAAGGTGACCAGAAGAAAGACGATACCCAGGATTGTAAGAGAATATAACATATAGCCGAAGAAGCTGGGCATTTTGATATTGAATTGCTCGGCAATGGATTTCACCATGAAATTGGGAGCATTACCAATGTAGGTCATGGCTCCGAAAAACACAGCGCCGGTGCTGATGGCAGCGAGATAAATTTCTTTTTGGGCAATTAATAAGTGGACAGCTTCCCGGGTCGGTGTACCGCTAAAAAATTGCCCCAGCGCGGTATTCAGAAAAACCAGATAGGTGGGGGCATTATCCAGAAAACTGGAAAGAGAACCGGTGATCCAGAAATAATGCCAGGGTTCTTTTACAGTTTTGATAATCATAGCCAGATGACCATGCATGCCAGCCTGTAACATTGCCAGTGCCGGGATGATGGTGACAAAGATGCCAGCAAACAATTTTGCCACTTCCTGAATGGGAAACCAGGTAAAATCATTACCTTCCCGGTATTCCCAGGGGGTAATTTTAAGGGAAAGTAAGCCCATCAGGATCAGGAAACCGTCCCGGATTAGATTTTGAACATGCATGTGCACCCCAAGGACTGTTACCTCTCCCATGTGTACATATCCGCTGAATAGCACCCCACCAATAATACCCAGCAGAAAGATAATATTCACCAACCCATCAATTTCCAGTCGGGCTTTCTTGACGGTTGTGGTGTGCAGGTCCTGATTTTCAATTTCAACCAGTTCCTCAAATGCAATATCATCCATGTGGGCTTCGGGGTTGCTAAAGTGGTAACGGAGGATGTGGATTTTATCCTTCCAACCCTCTTTGCGGAACATGTAACTATCCCAGAGAAAAAAGATGGTCAACACAATTGCCACCACAAACAGCATTTCCCAGAATAAACGAAATGTCCAGAAGAAGGGAACTCCCTGTAAAAATCCCAGAAAGAGGGGCGGATCACCTAACGGAGTGAGGGAGCCCCCAATGTTAGCGATTAGAAAAATGAAGAAAACAATTAGATGTACTTTCGATTTCCGGAAGATGTTCATCTTAATATAAGGGCGAATCATTACCATTGCCGCCCCGGTCGTTCCGATCCAGGAGGCCAGTGCGGTTCCAATAATTAAAACCACCAGATTGGCAAAAGGCGTTCCTACTGGTGCTCCTCTGGCCAGGATTCCCCCCGCCACCGTATAGAGAGACCACAAAAGAATGATAAACGGGATATACTCCAGAAAATAGGTGTGAAGGATGGCATGAACCGCTTCTCCTTTATAAGCGATGACAAAGGGGACAGCGAATAATAACCCCCAGAAGGCGGAAACCTTACCAAAATTATGATGCCAGAAATCCGGAGCCACTAATGGAAAAATAGCGATGGAGAGCAGTATTCCGATGAAAGGGATAACACTCCAGAGCGGTAATTCACTACCCAGTGTATTGGCACCATGTTCCTCCCCTTGTTCCGGTGCCACTTGATGGATTTGATTGGCTTTCTCATGGGGCATCACTTGAGTGGTATCTGATTCGGTGGCATTTACATGGATACTGAATGCCAGCAATTGTAGCAGGAGAAAGCTGATAATACTCGCACGATACATCATGTCCAGTTCCCTTTCCTAAAATTCTCTTATCCCTGAATTACTACTGAATTGTAAGTTTCGGTGAAAATCTATAAATCTTAAAATTTATATCAAAGACAATATTCGATAAATTATAAATCGTTTGAATTTTAAATAGCGTGAGTGATATTTTCATACACAATATGAGAAATGATTGAATTTTAATATAATCCATTTAATTTCTCTGAGCTTTATAGACATATTTTGGAAATATTTTTCCAGGAAAACCAATTAAAGAGGAGCGAGTTATGATGAAATGGTTTGGGATGTATCTGTTCATGGCAATTTTGTTGATTTTACCTGGGTTTTCTCAGACCCGTCCGATAGAATTTGAAGATATGTTTGCCATGGGACGGGTTGGTGATTTTCAGATTTCCCCTGATGGCCGCTGGGTTGCCTATACAGTCACCTTTTTTAACCTGGATGACAATTCCCGGAATAGCGATTTATTCCTGGTGTCTGTGGATGGGAAAATTCACAAACAATTAACGTATCATCCGAAAACGGATACCCATCCCCGGTGGTCAAAAGATGGGAAGCAACTGGCTTTTATTTCCACCAGAGATGGTTCGCCGCAGATTTATGTGCTGGATATCCGTGGCGGTGAAGCAAAAAAGATAACCGATGTGCCCACTGAAGTAGCAGGTTTTTCCTGGGCACCGGACAATCGTCACTTTGTAATCGAAACATCCATGTATCCCGATGCGACCACTCCTCAGGAAAGCGCTGAAAAAGAGCGAACAAAAACCAGGGGTGGAGTTAAAGCAAGAGTGATTGACCATCTTCTATACCGACACTGGAATTCCTGGCGAGATGGGAAATATGGTCATCTGTTGCTATACACAGCAGATGGAGCGTTTGTCAAAGATTTGACCCCCGGTGCCTATGATGTCCCGCCTATCTCCCTGGGAAGTACTCATGACTATGTATGGGCTCCCGATGCTCAACAGATTTGTTATGTGCAAAACCGCGATTCCATCGTCGCCATCAGCACCAATAATGACCTCTGGCTTACCAGAATTTCCGATGGTTCGGTACAGCAGTTGACCACCAATCCCGGAAACGACAACGGCCCACGGTTCTCTCCGGATGGGAAATCTATTGCCTATCTCTCCATGGCTCGTGCCGGATTTGAATCCGATCAGCAGGATTTAATCGTTCTGGATATCGCTTCGGGAAAAAAAAGAAATCTCACCGAAACCCTTGATCGGTATGTGTCAGACTTTGTCTGGTCTCCGGATTCTCGCTACATCTATTTTTATGTGCCTCATCATGGGCGTCATCGGCTGTATCGGGTAGAGGTTAAAAGTGGTAAAAGAAAGCTGCTTCTGGAAAATCGTTATGTGGGTGGAGTGAAGATAACTCCGGATGGAAAATCTCTGGTGCTCAAGGTTCAGGCATCCAATTTACCTTATGAATTATTCCGTTTCGATATCCGAAAAAAGAAGCTGTCTCAACTCACCTTTACCAATCAGGAACGTCTTTCTCAACTGGAAATGAATTCCCTGGAAGATTACTGGTTTGTGGGTGCAAAGGGAGATTCAGTGCATCTGCTTCTATTAAAGCCTCCCTTTTTTGACAAGACGAAAAAATATCCTTTGCTCTCATTAATTCACGGAGGTCCACAGGGTGCCTGGGGAGATGATTTCCATTATCGCTGGAATTCCCAGATGTTTGCTGCTCCCGGCTATGTGGTGATTATGATTAACTTTCATGGGAGTCGAGGGTATGGGCAAAAATTCTGTGATGCGGTTTCGAAGGACTGGGGAGGTGCACCATATCAGGATATAATGATTGGAACTCGCTGGGCGCTGGAACACTTTGATTATCTCGATCCACAACGAGTGGGTGCGGCCGGTGCCTCCTACGGTGGGTTTATGATCAACTGGATTGAGGGGCACAATGAAGGGGATCTCTTTAAGACCCTGGTATCCCATGATGGTGTTTTCGAACAGGTCAGCATGTTTGGTTCTACTGAAGAATTGTGGTTCCCGAAATGGGAATTTAACGGGGCCCCCTGGGATGAGGGAAGCCTTTATCAGAAATGGAACCCCATCAACTTTGTGGAACATTTTCATACTCCCATGTTGGTTATCCATGGAGAGCATGATTACCGCGTACCCTATACGCAGGGCCTGCAACTGTTTACGGCTCTACAATTAAAGGGAGTGGAGTCGAGGCTCCTCTTTTTCCCGGACGAAGATCATTTTGTGCAAAAGCCCAAGAATGCCCGCCTCTGGTGGAAAACGGTTCATGAATGGTTAGCTCGCTGGTTACATCCAGGGAAGTAATCTTGTATAAGATAATTCCGGGTGGTCATAACAAACCACCCGGATATTGTTAGCGATATTCCGGATTGGGATGATCAAATCGACATCCGGCCGCCCATAAAGAACGCTGGTTCCCATGGGCTGGAAACCCGCCCCTCTCTTTGAGAATCAAAGCCAGATGCATCAAATTCCAGGTCATGAAAGTGGTATTCCGATTGGTAAAATCATTTTCCGGTCCACCAGAACCCGGATCCAGGTAAGAGGGCCCCGGGCCTGCTTCCCCTATCCAACCGGCATCTGCCTGGGGAGGAATGGCATATCCCAGATGTTGCAGGGAATAGAGAATGTTCATGGAACAATGCTTAATCCCATCCTCATTCCCGGTTATCAAACACCCGCCAACTTTCCCATAATAGGCATACTGTCCTTGCTCATTTAATTCACCTGAGGAGGCATAAAGCCGCTCTATCACCAGGGTACACACCGAAGATTTTTCTCCCAACCAGATGGGAGAACCGATTACCAGGATGTCTGCCTCTTTTACTTTCTGATACAGTTGAGGCCATTCATCAACCTCCCATCCGTGTTCGGTCATATCGGGATATACTCCATATGCCAATTGGTAATCCACTGGACGGATGACTTCTACATCTATCCCGTTTTTTTCCATAATTGCTCTGGAAATAGCGATTAGCCCCTCTGTGTGGGAAAGCTGTGGAGATTTTTTTAACGTACAATTCAAAAACAAGGCTTTTAGGCTCGAGAAATCCCAATTGTGGTTTTCACATAACTTGAGCTGTTGTTCACTTAAATTCATCACTTGCTCCTTCCGGGTTTTTCTGTTAAGATTAAAACCAGTAAATAGTGGATTTTTTTCTGATATGCCGTAAGATGGCTGACAGGAAATGGCTATAAAGAATTTTAGTAGAATCAAAACCTACAGGTGAAAAACATGAGCAAGGAAATTCGGTTTTTTATTCAGTTGGATGAAAACAATATGCCTACAAAATTGGAATGGGAAGCGACAGATGCGGATTTTCCGGGCCGGAGAGAATGTACTTCTTTGATGATTCGGCTCTGGGACAAAGAAGAAAAAAATACCATGAATATCGACCTCTGGACACCGGAGATGCTGGTTCAGCACATGAAAATTCATTTTTACCATAATTTTTTAAGTATGGCGGATACCTTGCAGAGGGCTACCGGGGAAGTGGTTCTGGCAAGAATGATTCATGATTTTGCGAATGAATTTGCCCAGAAAGCGGGATTAAAGAAAGCCAAATGATTCTTACCCTGGTTATAATGTAGAAATAGAAGCGTCTGTTAACGCTCTATCAGGAAAGAAGATAATTCGGCATTGAACCTTGTAGAATAATAGTGAAAGATGCTTCTTCAATGAGGGAATGGGTCCATCATTCTGCTTTACTGCTATCTTTTTATAAAAGAATTTCTCACCCATAGGTAATTTAACATTTCGTCAAAAACCTGATTTCAAAAAATTGAGTCAAACTGATCCCAGTTGTCTCACCCGTGTCACAGCGAATGACACTCTGAATTTATTAGAGTTAGTATATTTTCCCTCCTTGAAGTGAGACATCTCTGCCCCACTTGACGCTTGTCCTTTTATACAAGTTCTATTTGTTGTTTTTTGTTTTTTAAAGAGTTAGGGCGAGTTGCGCCGGATGGCATATAAGTTGTCTTTCACTTCCTTGCATTATTCTGAATTTGAAATTGTTTACCAAAACGACAGGAGGAAGATATGCAGGGTAAGCCATCCAAAAATGTCTTTACTGTATTATTTTTATTTCTGATGGGTGCTTTGCTGGTATTTAGTGGATGTGAGAAAGAAAAAGAAGTTGTTAAGACGGTGGAAGTTGTCATTCATGACACGGTATTTGTCCAGATTATCAGTGTGGATAGCATTTATGCCAGCCCGGATTCCATTGCTCAGGGTGGCAGCATTACACTGACAGCCGAGGCGTCCAGCATGGCAGGTACCGGCCCGCTTACTTTTCAATGGTTTGCGGAAGCAGGAACCCTCGATAAACCGGAAGGGGATACTGTTACCTGGAAAGCCCCTGATGATCCCGGTGTATATCGAATTACAGTGCATGTCACCGATGGAGAGAATATCGGGATTGGAAGCCGGATGATCGGGGTTGGTATGTATGTTCCAACCAGCAGCCCCTATTATTTAGGAGCGGATGCCTGTCAGCAATGCCATCAGGAAAAGGGCGATGAATGGGCAATGACAGGACATGCCCATGCCTGGCAAACGCTTCAGGAGAGCGGGCATGCCCAATCCTACTGTTTCCCCTGCCATTCGGTAGGATATGACCCCACACCAATGAGTGGTAACAGCGGATATGATGAAGCGCCAATTGCCAAGTTTGAAAATGTCCAGTGTGAGAACTGTCATGGTCCCGGATCTGAGCATGTGGGCAGTGGGGTGCCGGATCCTTCTAAAATTTCCATTAGTTTTGATGCTGAGTTATGCGGGTCTTGCCATAATGGAGAACATCATCCCTACTTTGATGAATGGAGTTCCTCTCCTCATGCTTTCGATCCCAATGCTGAGTTTCCGACGGCGATTCCCTCCTGTCAGGGATGCCATGAAGGGGTAGCAGCGTCTATCCGTCTGGCGAATGAATCCGCAGAATATCCCTTGAATGTCTTTTACGGTGGTGGAGCTATATCCGAGCGACCTGACACATCAGAGGTTGGCTTAAAACCCCATACCTGCCAGACCTGTCATGATCCTCACAGTGATGAAAATCCGGGTCAGGTTCGTACCGTTGCCGATGTGGTGCTGGTAACCGCCAACAATGAATCCCCGGTGATTACCGAGGGTGGAGTTGGTAAGCTGTGTATGCAGTGTCACCATGCCCGCCGTGCTCCGGAGCCTCAAATAGCCGATGGGTATGCTCATTTCGGACCACACGCCAACCCGCAGGCGGATATGATGGCCGGTAAAAGTGCTTATCATGGGGTAGCACCTCCCAATTTTCCCTGGGCTGGTCCTTCTCACCTGTTAGTTCAGAACAGTTGTAAAACCTGTCACCTGAATATGGTGGAATATGGTGGTCCGGGTGTACCGGCGATTACCGGACACACGTTTGAACCTACTCCTGAGGCCTGTCAGAACTGCCATGGAACGATAACCGATTTTGACGACATTATGGCACTGGATGATTTTGACGGTGATGGCGTGGTTGAAGGGGTTCAAAGTGAAGTTCAGGGGTTGATGGATTTATTAGCCACCGCACTGGTTGATTCCTTCCTGGCTCGTGGGGTGGATACCACCGGTCTGGGGATTGATGGAGTGCTGGGTGATACCACCCTCTCCACCTATAAAGAACGGGAAGCCGGATATAACTGGGTATTTATCCTGGATGACAAGAGTAAAGGAATTCATAACCCCGATTATGCCATTCAATTGTTGCAGCAAAGCTATCAATATTTTACCGGGCAACCGGTGCCCAATGCGGCAATTGTTCGTGAAGAAAATGCTGTGGTGGGCAACTTCTAATAAACACATTGCTCTTTACCGGAACAAAGCCACGCATCTGTTGCGTGGCTTCACTTTTTTAATACCTCTATTGCTCCTTTTACATCCACTCGCTTAGTGTCTAGAAAACCATCTGCTGCATGGTCGAACCCATCTCACCCAAATGATGTTTATAAATATCATGTTTGGGTTTGAAGGGTATTTATTCGTACATTTATCAATTAAATTATAAGGTGGGTTGAAAATTGCCATGATGTAGAAAAGGCTTTTTCCACACTGAATTTATAAATAATAAATGAAGTAAAGAAACCAATGGTAAAAATTATTCATATACAACCCGAAAGCATTGCCGCAGAATTGGGTATCAGTATCGGAGATTATGTGGTTTCGATCAATGGTCGCCCGATAACGGATGCCCTGGATTATCGGTACTATATAACCCAGGAAGAGGTGGAACTGGAAATCGAACACGAGGGTGAACGGATTCTCTATGAGATTGAAAAGGAGTATGATGATAATCTGGGGATCGAGCTGGAAGACCTGGAGATGCGTGAATGTGGCAATAGCTGTATTTTCTGCTTTGTTTTTCAAAATCCCAAGAAGTTACGAAGAACACTCTATTTTAAGGATGAGGATTACCGTTTTTCTTTTCTGTATGGTCACTACACCACCCTTACCAATGCCACTGAAGAGGATTTGAAGAGGATTGTTGAGCAAAAACTATCCCCGCTGTATATATCGGTTCATGTAACGGATTCGGAGTTGCGCAAGCTGATGCTGGGAATAAAATTTGATGATCATTTGTTTGAAAAGATAGATTACCTGACTTCCAATGGAATTGAATTGAATTGTCAGATCGTTCTTTGTCCTGAGTTGAATGACGGTCCTTATCTTGACAGAACCATCGAAGATTTAAAACGGTATTATCCAATGGTACGCTCCGTGGCGATTGTACCGGTAGGGCTAACCCAGTTCCGAAAAAATTTGTTTCCGATAAAGCCGGTCACACAAGAATATGCGCTCAAGGTGATTGCCGAAACCGACGTCCGACGCAAAAAACTAAAACAGGAATTGGGTAGTTCGTTTGTTTATCTCTCGGATGAATTTTACATTCGAACCGATCAATCGCTCCCGGATAGTGATTACTATGAAGGATTTTTTCAATTGGAAAATGGGGTGGGATTAACAAGGGATTTTATTACCCGTTTTGAAGAAGAATATCCCCATCTCCGGAAGCGGGATGTCCCTGCTAAAACATTTAGTCTGGTCACAGGAATGCTGGGGGCGAAAGTTCTGGAACGCTATTTTATGGAACCTTTAAATCAATTGCCGGATAAAAGCTTTATTCTTCATCCGGTGGAAAATCATTTTTATGGTCCCTCTATTACTGTGGCAGGTTTATTGGTAGGGGAAGATATCTATAATGCCCTAAAGCATCAGCAAACCGGCGAGGTTATTGTGTTGCCACCTCGTGTCCTGAACGACGATGGCCTGTTTATTGATGACTGGACAGTGCCCATGCTGGAAGAAAAGTTGGGGAAAAGAGTTGTCGTATTTCCGGATAGTTTTAGCGAATTATTTGATTTAGTGGAGGAAGATGAACTTACCCATCATAGCAATCATCGGTAGACCGAATGTTGGTAAATCGACATTTTTTAACCGGATTATCAAAAAAAGAGATGCCATTGTCGACGATACCCCGGGAGTTACCCGGGATCGTCATTACGCGGTAACCGACTGGGGAGGAAAATCATTTGTCCTGGTAGATACCGGGGGCTATCTGCCCGATGCCCGGAACGAAATGGATCTTGCCATCCGGGAACAAGTGGATATTGCCATTGAAGAGGCTGATATTTTGCTTTTCATGGTGGATTTAACCACCGGGATTACCCTGACCGATGAGGCCATTGCTGAACGGTTGCATCGCACCGACAAACCGGTATTATTGATTGTCAACAAAGTGGATAATGAAAGCCGGGAAAGTGAAGCATACCAATTTTTGAATCTGGGGCTGGGTGATCCTCACATGATATCGGCAGTGCAGGGAAGAGGGATTGGAGATTTTCTGGATGTTCTAACGGCTCATATCACCGAACAGATAAGGGAAGCGAGGGAGGCTGAAGATGCTATCAAGTTAGCAATTGTGGGTAAAGAGAATGTTGGAAAATCTTCTTTTGTGAACACCTTGCTGGGGAAAGATCGGGTGATTGTCACCCCTATCCCGGGCACTACACGGGATCCTATTGATACTCCGCTTAAATTCAAAAAGAGAAATTATCTCCTTATTGATACGGCAGGGTTAAAACGGCGTACAAAGGTTAAAGAAAATATCGTATTTTATAGCCAGCTCCGAACCATGAGAAGTATCCAGCGTGCTGATGTCGTTCTCTATTTTATTGATGTAACCCAGGGATTAACCCGTCAGGATCTGCGGGTGGTTTCTGAAACCCTGGAAGCCAGAAAGCCCATCGTTGTTGTGTTCAATAAATGGGATTTGATTGAGAAAGATAGCCACACCCTGCATCAATGGGAAAAAGAGATTTCGGAACGTTTCGGCGCTTATCAGTATGTACCCTTAATTTTTACCTCTGTGCTGGAGAAAAAAAGGTTATATAAACTCCTGGATCTGGCAACTGAGGTATATGAGGAGTATCGGAAACATATTCCCACCAGTGAATTAAACCGGGTATTATTACCCATCATCAAGGAAAATAGCCCACCGGCGGTGAAGGGGAAGGAAGTGAAGATTAACTACATCACTCAATTGAAAACCGCTCCCCCGGTGTTTGCTTTTTTTGGTAATCATCCGGATTTGATTCCCCAGAACTATCGTCGGTTTCTGGAACGACAAATTCGAGAGCACTGGGAATTTAAGGGAACACCTATTTCACTGGTATTTAAATCCAAGCACTAAATCCTGATTTTAAAAATTAATCAACAAAAGGTTGAAGGTATGAAAGGGTCGTCAAAAACAATTCTAATCACATGGGTGACTTTGGTTTGCATGCTGCCACTTTTTTCCAGAGGGCAGGATAACAATACTCCCATCAAATGTGGCTTACCTTATGTAATTGAGGCATTCAAATCTGAGAAAAGCGAATTACCGAATTTATCACGCCTCTACAAATTGAGTAAAACTCAGGTTCAATGGGATTCGATTACCAGTCCCTCCGGTCATTTTGTGATTCATTACAATACCAGTGAATATGATTCCATACCTTCATATGATCGAAATGGCAATGGCATGCCAGATTTTTTAGAATTTGCGGCGTTTTCACTGGACCGGGCATGGGAGGTGGAAATCGATAGTCTTGGATTTCAACCGCCGCCGGATCAAAATGGAAACCCGCGCTCCACTTATTCCATTTATCTTGCCGATCCCGGTCGGGTTTACAATGTACCTCCAAACACCTATGGTGTCACCGGGTGGGACCCTACACAGGACATCCCCTCTTTACCGGGATTTAATTTTCCCAGTGAAATCTGGATAAATACCGATTTTTCCTTTTTGCCGGATTATCTCTACGCTCATTTTTTAAATGGGCTAACGGGATTGGAAAAAAGGGCTGTGCGGGATAGCCTGGCGATTGCCGTGACCGCTGCCCATGAATTTAACCATGCTTTGCAACTGGGATATCGTATCTGGATTGAACAAAATGATTTTCCGGATTTGTGGTTTATTGAAAGTTCGGCAACATATATGGAGGAAGTCGTTGCGGATGCTATCAATGATTACTATCAATACCTTCCAGCATTTTTCAGCAACACGCATCGTTATCTGACCGAAGAAGCTTCAGGGAGAATCTATGGTGGAGTGGTATTCGACATTAT
Organism: Calditrichota bacterium; assembly: GCA_003695285.1. GTDB lineage: Bacteria > Calditrichota > Calditrichia > RBG-13-44-9 > J075 > J075. Next base: position 2,944 of record RFIL01000255.1, on the reverse strand, counting down.
GTTGGGAGAACGGCATGGGAAAACCATTACCCGAGAGGTGTGGGAGCAGATTACTCAGGAAAAGGCGTTAGATGCACTTTCCACCATCCTCCAGCAGAAAGGGAGTACGCTGGATGGAGAATTGCGGGAACTGGCAACGTGGATGTTCTTTACCGATGATAGATATATCAATGGCAATTTTTTCCCGGAAGGGGATCAATACCCTTCTCCGGCCATGCAACAGATAAGCCTCTCTCAGGATGAAACCACCCTGTCGGGTTTCCTCCCGGCACTTTCGTTTCGATTTTATCAGATTAACTTGTCTTCTCCAGCTTCAATAAGTGCCTTATTAACTCCGGATCAATCTCCGGAATTCTGGGATGGGATAAATTTTTCTTTTCAGATGCCATATGTGCAAACATTTCCGGCGAATGCCTTTACTCCAGTACAATCCACTTCCGACTTACGGGTATATCTGGTTGTCTTCAGTGGAAGCTGGTCTGCCGATGCCTTTGAAGACACATTTTATGAACTGTTGATTCGCAAAAGCAGTCAAGTGGCGACGGAAGAGATTTTGGTGTACCCCAACATCATTCGTCCGGAGGATGGGGTGGATCAAATCGTTTTTGCCAATTTACCGGAGGATGCCCGGATTGAGATTTATACCAGTAGTGGAGTGCATCTGTTTTCTCTCTCTCCGGAAGATGGGCAGCGAGTGGCATTCTGGAAGTTAAAGAATTTTGAGAATAATGCAGTGGGCAGCGGTGTGTATGTATACCGGGTGATTTCTCCTGAAAAATCGGTCAATGGGAAAATTTTAATTGTGCGGTGAAAGAATCACCCACCTTAATTTCCTTAGAGAAGAGAAAAAAAATCGGCCAGAGGGGTGGTGCTCAGTGGAAGTAACAAGGAACAGGAATATTTTTTGGAAAAAGAATGGCAAAGAAAAAGAAAAAACGCTCATTATTGACATTGAAAATCGAAGACTTGAATGAAAGTGGCGCCGGAGTTTCGTTTTACAAGCGGATGAAAATCAACATCCCCAAAACCCTTCCTGGAGAAGTGGTAGAGGCAGAATACCAGCCACACCGCCCCCGCCATGATCGAATCCGTCTTCTCAACATACTCGAAACCTCTCCCCGACGGGTGACTCCTCCCTGTCAGTATTTCGAGAACTGCGGTGGTTGTCAATTGCAACATCTCGACTATGAAGAACAACTCCAGTTTAAAAGAAATATTCTTCAACGATTGTTGTTAACCTATCCTTCCTTGAAGGGGATTACCATTCATCCGGTGGTAGGGATGCCCGAACCCTTTCATTATCGCAATAAGTCCCAGATGCCTTATCAATACCTCCGGGGTGAAGCCGTTTTTGGGTTGTTCCGTGCTGGCACCCATGAGGTGATTTCCATAGATGAGTGCATCGTGGAGAGTCGAGAGGCGAACCAGGTGTTGAGGATCGTTCGGCAATGGGCTAATGAATATCAGATTCCCATCTATGATGAAACCACCCGGAGCGGATTATTGCGGCATGTGGTGGTACGAAAGGGCATGTTTACCCATGAATTAATGATTTTATTGGTGGTGACCAGTTCCGAGGTACCACACTGGAATGAACTGCTGCAGGCTTTAAAGATGGGAATATCAAACCTGCATAGTGTTCAGTTAAATATTAATTCCCAGGCTACAAATGTGATTCTGGGAAAGGAAAATATTGTTTTCTGGGGAGAACCCTACATCAAAGAACAGATTGGCCAACATTTTTTTCGGATTTACCCGGGAACATTTTTTCAGATAAACTCCGTGCAGATGATTAAAATTCTGGAACGAATGGTGGATATTGCATCGTTTCAATCGGATGATTTTGTTCTCGACCTTTATTGTGGGGTGGGCGTGATTGCACTCCATGTAGCCGGATTGGTAAAAAAAGTTGTCGGGATTGATAATCATCCCGGTGCTATAGAGGCGGCACAGCAAAATGCTGTGGATAACAATATTGTCAATGCCGAATTTCTTGCAGAAGATGCGGAACATTTTCTGAAGGAATTTTCCAATACGGCATCTTCGGTGGATAAAGTCATCCTGGATCCTCCCCGGAAAGGTTTGAGTTTACAAATCATTGACGCCATTACCGCCGCTTCCCCCAGAAAGATTATCTATCTTTCCTGTAATCCCCGAACTCTGGTAAGGGATCTGGCGCGTTTTCAGGAAAAAGGCTATCACACCCGTGAAGTGTTTCCATTTGATATGTTTCCTCAGACGGCTCATGTAGAAAGCCTGGTAGTGTTGGAAAAAAAGTGATTTCCTGAAGCGAGCCTTTCGGGATAACTCATTTAAAACCCCGAGAGATAAATTTCAGATATTGATTGGCGTTTGTTAAAAATTTAAAAAAATTGTCCCTTCCAGATATTTTACCGCCTGACCAGTAATGAATACCCGATCCTGGCCAATCTCACAGATGACTTCGCCACCTCTTGCAGAGAGCTGTCTTGCCCGAAAATGTTTCCGACCGGTTCGCGATGCCCAGTAGGGTGCGAGTTGGGTAAATGCTGAACCCGTAACCGGGTCTTCAGGGATTCCATATTTGGGAGCAAAAAAACGACACACAAAATCGTATTGGGAGGAAGGGGCGGTGATAATAACTCCCCGAAGCTCCAGGGTTGATAACAGAGAAAGAGTGGGATTGGCATCGCGAACATCCTGTTCATCCGGGAATACGACGAGATAATCCTCAGATTTGAGCCATTCTAAGGGGGACTTAGAGAATGCTTTTCGTAAGTTCTCAGGAGGGAGGCAGGGCCTGGGAGGTTGGGCGGGAAAATCCATGGTCAACCCTTCCGGGGTATTGGTGACTCTTAATTCCCCGGACCGTGATTGAAAAACAATCGTCTTCTCCCGGTGCTTCAGGATATGAAATAACACATAAGCACTGGCCAGGGTTGCGTGTCCACAGAGATCCACCTCG
>RFIL01000254.1 GCA_003695285.1 Calditrichota bacterium | reverse complement strand
TTGATGGTGATCAACTCTTCGGAACTGATTCAATATTTTGCTCCTCAGGTTGCTTTTAACAACATTCAGACCCAACTCCTGGGCAATGAGGGATGGAATGACCCGGCCCAATTGCGTAAGTACAAAAACGAACTCCAGGGATTGGTTTACATTACTGCCGGTTATTTTGATTCTAACTCCAATCAGTATCGCTTGTTCATGAATCGCTTTCGAAGTGAAATGAAAGCCACTCCTGATATTTTCCATCTGTTGGGGTATGATATCATGAAATGGCTTCTTTTACATTATCAGGAAGGCATCTCCAGAGATGAATATCGGGATCGCCTGGAGAAGACCGAAGATTACCGGGGAATTATGCAACAGATACAGTTTTTGTCCACTCCCAGGGTCAATAATAAACTGACCATCCTTCAGTTGAATCTTGGGCAATTGCTGGTGTTAGAGTAATCTCCCCTCTTCTATTCCAGAGAGGGGAGCCTGGATTTCCTTTATTCAAGCACAACGGCTGTTCCATAGGCCAAAATTTCCGAGGTATTGTGTAAGATCACCGAGGTGGTAATCCGCATACTGAGAACAGCATTCGCACCCATTTCTTCCGCATTTGCTATCATTCGGTCAATTGCCTGTTCTCTGGCTTCTGCCATAAGCTTGGTGTATTCTTCCACCTCTCCCCCCACTAAAGTTTTTAAAATAGCCAGAATATCTTTCCCCAGGTGACGAGCACGTATGGTATTACCTCTGGCAATCCCTAACACTTTAACCACTTTTCTTCCCGGAATCGTCTCAGTTGTGGAAACAATCATTGTTTTACCTCCTTATACTTATCGTATTTCCTGACCATTAACTTTTCTCGGATAACAGACACCAACAACAGAACCCCTCCAATAATAAGCAGGAGTATGGCTCCTTTAATTAAAGTGGGGAGCTGTGGGTCTCCGAGCAGCTCCATGATCCCATGATAAATGCCATAGACCAGCAAAATGACACTCCCAATCGAAATCAATATCCAGCTAATTCCTCTTTCGATACGGTTGTACAGATGATTCCAGTACTCCTCCCAGGCCATCTCCGGGAATAATTGTTTTTTCATGGTACCGGTCACCTCCTTTAATTTTTGGAATTCTTCCAGTTCCTTCCGACAATCTGCACATTCTTTAAGATGAAGGAACAAAGCTTCTTTTTCTGAAGGAGTGATCTCTCCATCGACTTCCTTCATAATCAATTCTTTGTATGGTTGACAATTCTTCATATTCCTAACCTGATTAAACACATTCAGTCCTGGGCATTTTGGGTTAACTCAGAATTCAGTTGTTTGTAAATGGTAGCCAGACGTTTTCTGGCGTAATATAGCCGGGACATTACCGTTCCGCGGGGAATCTGCAAAATTTCACTAATCTCCTGATAAGAAAATTCCTGGAGATCTTTCAGGATAATTATCTCACGGTCGTTTTCTGAGAGCTTGTTCAACGCCTGATAAAGCAGACCAATATCTTCCGAAGTTTCATTTTCATCAGGTTTCACTTCCAGTGCTCTCTCCTTAAGTCCGGGTTCAGGATATTGGTCACTGAATGCTACCCAACGTTTGCGATATCGGGAGAGATAATTCTTACAAAGGTTATTCACAATGGTGTATAACCAAGCCCCAAAAGAATATTCCATCTTGAAGTGCGAAAGGTTTCGATATACTCTGATAAAAGCATCCTGAGAAATATCCAGGGCAGCATCTCGATTACCGACTCGAACTAATGCCATTGCATACGCTTTCTGATAGTATCTTCGCACCAGTTCTTCAAAAGCACGATGATCACCGGAAGCACTTCTTTCAATCAGCTTCCAGTCTTCTGTTTTCTCATTCGATATCGCCATAACCAATGTTATTTACCCAATTGTCAGTGAAATATTCAAAAAAATAATTCTTTCAAAAACTTAACAAGAAGGAAGTAAAACATATATCACGGGAGTAGCTGGACATAAGATGGGGAATATAACCTTGAAGGCTCAAAATATGGTACAACCTAAATAACAAGAACTATTGACCTATCATTGTCCACTCATTATATGCACCCATGATCAGCAAAGCGACTGCGATAAAGAGAACCCCAACTTCCCCTCTTTTTAGACGAAGCTGGCTCCAGCCACGAATCCGAGTGAATGACTCCCCTCGCCATTTTTCGGAATGAAACATCACCAATCCAACTGTGGCGGCACACCCCAGGATGTAGGCAGAGAATTCCAGAAAACCAATCCGGGCGAACATCAACCAACCTTCCAGGGAATAACTTGACACCCCACCACTAAATGAATTTGTGCCAGCGAAAAAGCCCAGGATGACTGTGTTAGCATATAACGGAAGGTATCCGAAAGTAAATTGTTTAACCCGAAACAGATTCATTCCTATGATGAGCATCAAAATGAAAAGATTATATCCAAGAGTACTGAAAAAGAGTGTGGAGAATGAGTGATTCCCTTCCAGAAAGGTGAGGGCCGGGGAAGGAAAATGTTGCATTATCCCCTCCGGTAAGAACAAATACCCGATGAGGTAGGAACCTGTCAGCAGGATAAAAAAGGCAAGATAGGCATATCCAATTCTGCAAAATAACTTTTCATGATTTAATCCGGTTATAAGTTGTTTCATAACGCCCCTTTCCAGGAGGCTGTCATACCTCTCCTTCTATCAAATTATCTGTCGATATATATTTAAGATAATTCCTGTCTAACCGGATTTTTTGGTTAATAAACTTTCCCCAATTTTAGCACCGATCCATCCCATGGGAATATATGCCCCGACAATATCAAGCACTGCGAACCACAGGGGAGAAGGCAACATAAAAACATTCATGATGCCACCAATCAGAAAAAAGATACCAATTGTGAGAGCAAATTTCACTTTATGGGCTGCGGCGATGATAAAAGCCACAACCGCACCCACCAGCGTGCCAAGGGCATGAGCCAGAAACGGAAAAATGAAGTGTCTCGGTTCAAAAAGGTGCATGGAGGACTGCAAACTTTCCATATCGGTTACATCGACTCCTGGCGGAGGAGGGATGACGCTACTCCCCAGAGTTATCAATCCCATGTTTACGACACTTCCTATAATCAAACCAGCCAATACAGCTATAACATTTCTCAGAATCGGATTCATAGACTCTCCAACATTGATGGTAGTTTTTTTCGAAAATTAAATAGCAGGAGAGGGAAAAAATGCTTATCGATTGATTGCTCTCTGAAATGGTTTTTCTAGAACATGTACGGATAAAATCACACCTAACCTCTCCGGATGGGAATATACGGAAGAGAGATTACACATTCAATGGTTTCTAACTGTTGCTGGCACCCCCCGAAGTTTTTTTTAGTTAATAGAAATTGAACACCAATTGGCGTTTATTCTCCCCCGCAGAATTCGTTTTCCTTCTTCTTAGCACCCTGGCTAAGATAATCCTTA
>RFIL01000031.1 GCA_003695285.1 Calditrichota bacterium | reverse complement strand
GAATTATTTTTTCCACCATTTTAAATAAAAGATTCAACAGTCGTGCTTCGTTTTCCCGAACAATTTGCTCATGCTGAGCATCCAGGGTCGTCAGGACTTCATTCAGCTTCTGAATGATGTCAGCATAATTTGCCTCTGCCTCCTGAAAGCCCAGAACATGCCCTTCACTTAATCCCTGTTGAAAACTGGTTTGAAGCTCCTGCTGAAACTCTTCCCGGGTCATCTGAAGCATTTCTACCTGCGGTTGAACGGCTTCTGGTTCGGGGTGCTTGGCAGTATCTGGGGTGGATGCCGGATGTTCTTCCAGTAATTCCTTTTCGACCGGCACGACCACCACCCGGGAGATAGGGCGCTTAACCTTGATAATTCGATTAGGAGATAATGACATCTTCTTTTCCTCTACCGCTGATCACAATCTCACCTTCATCTTCTAACTGTTTCACGATTTCGATGATTCTGCGCTGAGCATCTTCCACTTCACTCAAGCGTACCGGTCCCATCACTTCCAGGTCTTCTTTCAACAGAGAGGCGGCACGTTCGGACATATTATTGAAAATTTTCTCTTTGATTTCCTCATCTGCTGCTTTCAGAGCCAGCGCCAGATCCTTCTTATCCACGTTCTTCAAAATCTTCTGAATGCCACGGTCATCAATCATAATCAGATCATCAAAAACAAACATCTGACTCTTAATTTCCATTGCCAGTTCAGGGTCTACTTCCTCGATATGGGCTAAGATGGATTGTTCCGTGGCTTTATTGGCCTGGTTTAATATCTCAGCAACTGCTCCGGAGCCACCGGTTTTGCTCATTCCCTCGGATAGGACACTCTCTGCCAGTGATTCGATGACTTCTTCAATTTCGCTTAATAGATGGGGTGAAATTTTCCCGAGAGTGGCTATACGATAAGCCACATCCGCCCGGAGGTCTTCCGGAAACTCCGCCAGGACATCTGCCGTTTGGGATGGCTCAAGATATGACAGAATCAAGGCAATGGTCTGGGGATGTTCTTTTATCAAAAAATTGCTCAGTTGAGATGCATCTGCTTTCCGTAGAGCACTGAAACCATAGGATTGCATATTCGCCCGTAATTTTTCCACCACTTCCTTGGCTTCGTTTAACCCTAATGCCTTTTCCAGGAAATTTTGCGCTAATTCTAGCCCTCCACTGGCAACATACTCCTGAGCTTTTATCATTTGCAGAAATTCTTCGTTAACCTTATTTATTGTGGAGGAGAGCACCGATTCGATTTTGGCAATCTCAGTACTCAACTTCAACACTTCTTGCCGATTGAGATGTTTCATCACACTGGCAGCCACATCTTCTTGAAGGGAGATCAATAAGATTGCTGCCTTTCGTTTGCCGGTGAGTTCCTCTTCTGTTCCCCGTTTTTTGATTGCTACTGAAGCCATATCATGTGTCCTCATGCTAGCACTTTCCTCTCCGATTAAGCTCTACCTGTGGAATAGAAAATGCAGTTTCATACTTTTATTTAGGGTTTCCTTGGCTTGTTCTCGTCTTCTTCACCTTCCAGTAACCAGACTTTTAACAATTTGCTGGCAGCCTCCGGATTTTGCTTCACATAATGATTTATCTGAATATTCACCCGGCTCTTACTTTTCGATTTGAAAAATTCATTTGCTTTAATCACCTCTGCTTCTGCCAGGTCATCGAGATCTTCTTCATACTCCTCCTCTTCCTCTTCAACTTCTTCCTGATAGGGTTGTTGCGCAATCGCTTGCGGTTTGGGTTGGGGTTGAGCAGGTTGGGGTGTTTCCTTGGCAGCCGCACGACGTTCCCCTTTTGTCGCGACGGGCGCAGTGGTGGTTGCCATAGCCGGTGCGGTTGTAGTGCTCTGGGGAATCATTATGCCACCCATTTGCTGAATCTGTTTCTCCAGCTCCTCATTGCGCTCTTTTAAATAATTGAAAATTGAGCGCATGATAAAAATGGCTGCTAAGATGATAAGGAAAATCAGGATTTTCTGGATGAGTTCAGGATAGTCGCCGAGTGGAGTATCCGGTTTGTCAAGATCCTCTTCCCAATTTTCCGGACTGAATTCCATATTCACAATGGAAAACTGATCATTTCTTTCTTCCTGAAATCCCACCGCCGTCTTTACCAGTGCTTCCAGTTGTTGGAGTTCAGCCGGATCGCGGGGAACAAATCGAACCTGTTGATTGCCTTCCGCATCTTCCACTACTTCCTTTTTATTATTGATCAGCACCGCCACCGATAATCGCTCGATATTCCCTACTTCCTCAACAATCTTCTGGATGGTTTTAGCGTTCTCATAATTCGTGATAGTGTTGGAGGATTTTGATAAAGAAGTGCTATTTTCAATCGGAGTACTTTCTTCCGAAATTTCTTCACTGACCGTCACACTTCGGTCCGGATTTACATCCTGGATGGTTTTTTCCACCTGTGCCCAGTTCAGTTCAGCCGTAACCTGAACAATGGCATTCCCGGGACCCACATGCATTTCCAATACTTTCTGGGCTTTTTCTGCCAGGTCCTGTTCAATCTTACGCCGAAATTCAATCTGGGTATTGCTTAAAGCAAGTTGACTGGAAGCATTATGATTCTGGCTGAGAATTCTGCCACGGGTATCTGTAATGGTCACATTTTCCGGAGTTAACCCTTCTACGCTACTGGCAACCAGATGGGCAATGGCTTCAATGGTCATGGGAGGAGGTGGAGTTGAGCGTTTTAACTTGAGTTGAACCGAAGCGGTAGGCACCTGCTGGTCTTTTTCAAAAAGGCGTTCTTTCGGGATGACAATAAAAACAGAAGCACGATCCACCACATCAATACTGCGGATGGTTCTGGCAAGCTCTCCTTCCAGAGCCCGCTTGTAAGCGATCTGTTGACGAAATTCCGTTACCCCTAATTCCTGTTTATCGAAAATTTCATAACCAACAGAACCGCTTTCCGGTAACCCCTCCCTGGCAAACTCCAGACGGAGATCATACACCCGATTGCTGGGAACCAGAATGGTGTGTCCCCCATCACTTAGCTTATATTCAATTCCTCTTTCTTTGAGTTTCTCCAGGATATCTGCTGCGTCTTTACCGGATAGGTCGGTAAACAATGGCTCCAGGGGGGTGGAAGTTGCCCAGACGAAAAGGACAATGACCGTGGTTAATATCCCCACGGTGAATAAGATGAGCAGCATCTTCTGCTGCATGCTGAGTCGTGAGAACATTTGTGCAACTTGATACCGAAATCGAGCTAAAAAGTCATTCATATTCACATTCCTTGTTCTGCATGATATCCACTGTAGTAGATTTTCTCAGTACCTGTACAAAACAACCCAGTTCGGATATTAGTTGGCTTAGAGCTGCATCCTCATAATTTCCTGATACCCTTCGAGAAGCTTGTTTCGGATTTCCAGCAACAATTCCAATCCCACTCGAGCTTTCTCCGCAGCAATCATGACCTGATGCAGATCGGTAATTTCACCTTTCACCAGCATCTCGGCAGTAGAAGCAGCATCCTGTTGTAAATCATTAACCCCTTCGATGGCTTCTTTAAAGGTATCTGCGAAGCTGGCTCCATCGGAAGCGTCCTGCTTCTTGACCTGTTCGATATTAGGTTGAACAGACAGGGTGGATTGAATTTTATCAATCATCATGAACCCCTCTCACTAAATTCCCATTAACAAAAATATTGCATTCCCATCACAATGTGTTTTCAGTTGTATGAATTGAATGGTTTTATTTCCGGGCATCTCACTGAGCTTGTATCTAATAACTCCGTTACTTATCCCTTCAAATCAACGATCTGCCCCTTTTCTTTAAAAGTGCGTTGTTGCTGCTCAAGGTAAACCCGGATCTCTTTCCGTGCATTGGGATAGAGCTTTTCAAAAAACGCCTGTTCCTGGCGACTGATCTGCTGCAAAGCCTGAAAATCTTCCGGTAATATTTTTTTTGGCGATTTAACCCCAGCCGTATTTTGTTCCGGGGTGCTCTTGTCCACCTTCCCAGCTTTTTCAGGAATGGAGTTTTGTGATTGAACACCCTCTTTTTGTGCAATATTTAACTGGGAAAAAAGATATTTTGATGTAGGATTTACCTTCATTCTCCTGCTCCCACTATACCCTGTTTTTCAACGATTATTTAAAACGATTTAAATATCCAGTGCATTACGTGCCATCTGCTTTGCTGCTTCAATGCTGCTGATGTTCGCCTCATAAGAACGATTGGCATTTATCATCTCCACCATTTCACTGACAACATTGATATTGGGTTTTAAAACATACCCCTCTTCATCCGCATCAGGATGAGAAGGATCATATACCCGGAGAAAATCAGAGCGGTCTTCCACCACTTTCGCTTCCACCCCTTTATATCCGTTCCGGAACACACGAGCAACCTGTTTGAATGGAAAATGGGCTTTGTGGGTTCGTTCCAGTTTTAAACGACTTTTCCGCAGAAATTTTTCAAATACCGGTACTTCCTCAGACTCCATCACCACGACCTGACGACGATAGGGTTCCCCATTTTCCGTTTTGGTGGTGTTCGCGTTGGCAATGTTGGATGCAATGGCATCCATTTTTTTCCTTTGAGCACTCAAGCCGGATGCACTGATATTTAATGCCGAAAACATTGATTCGATTTTCATAGATAACTCCTCGCTAAAATTATCTGTATGCCTTCATGCCTTTTATTCAGAAGAATGCAATAGAGATTGTGTTCAGTTTAAACCAAATAATAATCTGCTGTAAACTACCTGATATTCTGTTCTCTGGATTTTAATATTAGCGATCGAATCGGCCTTTAATACTGGCTCGTAATGCAGAAAAATTGGCGGCTGCCAGACGACTCACAAACATGTAGCGAATTTGATTTTTCACCTGATCGACAATTTCTTCATCGATATCCACGTTGTTGACACCACTTGCATTTTCGGGAGAATTATTCTCCAGAATGCGAGGTTCCACCTCATTCACTCTTACCGCCCCAATGGCAAAATGTTGTTCTTCAGTCCGT
>RFIL01000253.1 GCA_003695285.1 Calditrichota bacterium | reverse complement strand
GAACATATCGCTACCAGTTCCCGAATCGGGATCGGTGAGGGGAAAGAGCATCCCTGGAGGTTTTTTATTGCCTCCAATCCTTTTGTATCACGTAAAAACCATCGTTAGTTTGATTCAAATTTTTTGGAGTTAATCAAAAAACTTGTTTACTCAGAAGTGACATTGGTATATATTTATTAATAACATAGGATTATTTTTTATTTACACGGGACAACCATAAAAATAAGCAATAGTGAATCCAGCGGTAAAAAGAGAGTGGTTGTTCTGTGGTAAACATTAATTAACATTAGTATTGAGGTGAAAATAATGAACGTGTTTATCATAGTAATAGTGGCACTTGTCGGTATCGTCATTGGAATTTTGACGAATCGTTTTTTTCTGGAACAGAAACGGAAAAATGCTTCCCGAAATGCAGAAGCCATTCTGGAACAGGCGAGAAAGAATGCTGAGAAAATTGAACGTGAAGCGAACGTCAAAGCGAAAGAATTGGTTCAACGAGAACGTTCTCAGATGCAGAAGCAGTTGAAACAAAAGGAGAGCGAGATAGAGCGTTCTGCCGAGAAGGTGCGACGGAAAGAAAAAGAACTCAGACGAATTGAAAATAGTATTCGCAATCGCGAATCCTCTTTATCCAAGCAGCAGCGGAAGCTGGAGGAATATGCCCGACAACTGGAAGAGAAAGAAAAACAAGTGGATGAGATTATAGAAAAGGAGATTCGCCAGCTGGAACAGTTAAGCGGGCTAAATCGTGATGAAGCCAAGAAGGAGTTGATCGAGAAACTCATCAATCAGGCAAAATCCGAAGCTGCTCAGGAAATCTTAGATATTAAAAAGGAAGCTCTGGAACGAGCCCGCTGGGAGGCAAAGGAAATCATGGCTTATGCCATGGAGAGAATGGCCACGGAATATACAATGGAATCCACACTGGTTTCGGTATCGCTTCCCAACGACAACTGGAAGGGACTCATCATTGGGCGAGAAGGACGGAATATTAAAGCCTTTGAAGCTGCGACCGGGGTAAAAGTCATCGTTGATGACACACCGGAGACGGTGGTCATGTCCAGTTTTGATCCGGTAAAGAGAGAAATTGCCCGGGTGGCTATGGAGATTTTAATCAAAAAGAAAAACATTAATCCCAAAGCCATTGAAAGTGCGGTGGCAGCGGCACAAAAGCAGGTGGATGAAAGTGTTAAACAGGCCGCCGAAGAAACGCTGAGGGAATTAGGTATCAACAATGTACATCCGGAGCTAAAGAATTATCTGGGGCGTTTGAAATATCGCACCAGCTATGGTCAAAATATTTTACAACATTCCAAAGAGGTGGCCTGGTTAGCAGGAAATATGGCTTCGGAATTGGGGTTGGATGTAAAATTAGCGCGTCGAGCAGGTTTGTTTCATGACATTGGAAAAGCAGTTAGTAATGATTCCGAAGGAAGTCATGTCACCATCGGGGTGGAAATTACCACGAAGTATAACGAACATCCGGTGGTGATTAACTCTGTTCTGGCACACCATGAGGAGGCCGAACCGATTCATCCCATCTCGGTGTTGGTTACCGCTGCGGATCGAATCAGCGGAGCACGCCCGGGAGCACGACGAGAGTCTCTGGAAGTTTATACTCAGCGAATTACTAAATTGGAGGAGCTGGCGAAATCCTTTGAAGGGGTTGCCAAAACCTACGCTCTGTCCGCCGGTCGTGAAATTCGGGTGATTGTGGAACCGGAAAAGTTAACCGATCAGGAAGCGGATGTCCTTGCCTCCGATATTGCCCGCAAAATTAAAGAGAGTATGGAATATCCGGGGCAGATAAAAGTCACCGTGATTCGTCAATTGGTGGCCCAGAGCAGCACCGATGAGCACTTACCGAAATCAGAATCAATTGAGTTTCCTTTTTCTTCCTGAGAAAGGATGCAAAGATTCTGGGGCTCTTGAGGTGTTTGTAATCATCTAGGGTAAGAGAAACAGGATAATTCATGGGTGCAGAAAATCGGAACAGGGTAGTACGATCACCGGGAGTGGCGGGTTTTTTTTATCCCGCGGATAAACTTTCATTGGAGAGGGACCTTAGCTTACTTCTGGAGAATGCTCCCTTAGAAACTTTTCCACGCCCGATTCGGGGGATGATTGTACCGCACGCCGGATATGGATATTCCGGTGGGGTTGCCGCTCGTGGATATCGCCAAATCCTGGGACAAAAATATGATGTGATCATCCTCATCGCTCCCGCTCATCGCTTATTTTTTTCCCATCCAACAGTCTTTCCAGGCGATAGCTTCTTAACTCCCCTGGGTGAGATTCCCGTTGATAAACAATTCGTGGAACTGCTCCACCGAAAACATCCTGAGATTCAACTTTCTACCAAAGGATTTGAATCCGATGAACACAGCCTGGAAGTCCAATTGCCCTTCCTTCAGTGGGTGGTGGAAAATGTAAAAATTGTTCCTATTATGATGGGGGATCAAAGCTTACAGGTGATTAACCTGTTGAGTAATGCACTCATTGATGTGTTAAAGGAACGAAATTTTTTGGTCATCGCCAGTTCGGATCTTTCTCATTATTATAATGATTCACAAGCACGGGCGATGGATCAGGTTGTGATGAATCATGTCACTGGATTTGACCCCGATGCGTTGTACAAAGATATTGAATCTCGACGTTGCGAAATGTGTGGTTATGGTCCTTCCATTACCGCGATGAAAGTTGCCAAAGCTCTGGGCGCGCAGGAAGGAAAAGTGCTTCTTTATCGAAATTCCGGGGATGTTACCGGTGAACGACATAATGTGGTGGGTTACCTGGCGGCTGTATTTTATTGATGACCACCCTTCTGCGCTATCCATAAAGTACCATTTTCTTCAATGTGGCTATCCATAACACTTGACACCTTAAAACCCGGTTGAATAAAAACAGGGTGTTATTTGGAAAAAAGTATTGAAATCCATAACTTGCGTACTGGTAAATTCATCGTATCATTGAAACGGTTCAGAATCATTTAAATATTCTGGAGGAGACTTAGGATGGTTCAAAGTAGTGAACAGCGAGGTCAGTGGAGTTCAAAAATTGGATTTATATTTGCTGCTGCCGGTTCAGCGATTGGTTTGGGGAATATCTGGAGGTTCCCATATATCACCGGGGAAAATGGTGGAGCAGCTTTTATTCTGATTTATCTTTTATGTGTGGTTCTGATCTGTTTACCCTACATGTTTGCGGAATTAGCCCTGGGTAGAGCAACCCAAAAAAATCCGGTTGGCGCCATTCGCGCAATCACTCCCGGGAGCCTCTGGGTGGGGATTGGTGTTCTGGGTGTGTTAACCGGTTTATTTATTTTAAGCTTTTATGCGGTAATAGCTGGCTGGGCATTTGGGTATATTTTTAAGACTCTTTTTAACGAATCCACACCCTTTCAACAATTTATTGCTACTCCGATGCTGGATATTGGTCTGACAGCCCTGTTTATGCTTTTCACCATTATGGTGGTCTATGGGGGAGTGCAGGGGGGAATAGAGAGGTGGTCAAAATTATTAATGCCCATGTTACTGATACTATTGATTGCTTTAATCATTCGCAGTGTCACACTCCCCGGTGCTGAGACAGGAATTGAATTCTTGTTAAAACCGGATTTTAGTAAGTTAACCGGGAAATCGTTTCTGGCGGCATTGGGACAGGCATTTTTCTCTTTAAGCCTGGGGATGGGATTAATGATTACCTATGGCTCCTACCTTTCTAAGAAAGATAATATGGTTACTTCTGCCGTCTGGGTAGCCATCTTTGATACCGTGATCGCGCTTCTGGCCGGATTTATGATTTTCCCGGCTCTTTTTGCTTTTGGCAAGCAACCGGATGCCGGTCCCACGCTCATCTTTATTGTGCTTCCGGAACTCTTTCAAAAGATGTTTATGGGAAATGTCATCGGTGCTCTCTTTTTTCTGCTCCTCTCCATCGCTGCTTTAACTTCTACCATCTCTTTGCTGGAAGTCCCGGTAGCCTATGTTGTGGATGAGATGGGTTGGAAACGAAAACGCACGGTATGGATAGCCGGAGGGGCGGCATTTTTGCTTTCGGTGCCCTCGGCGCTCTCTCAGGG
>RFIL01000252.1 GCA_003695285.1 Calditrichota bacterium | reverse complement strand
TTAAGCTATTTGAAGACACTTTATGAACAGGCGTTACAACATCCGCAAGTGCTGGGGCTGGTTATCGGTACGCGGCCGGATTGTATCGATGCCGAAAAATTGGATTATCTGCAAGAACTGGCGCAAAAGTATTATATCAGCATCGAATACGGGTTGGAATCTCCCAATAATGTGACCCTTGAAAAGTTAAATCGGGGTCATACGTTTGAGGAATGGGCTCAAGCAGTAGAGATGACCTCCGGAAGAGGAATTCATATCTGTTCCCATGTGATCCTGGGGCTTCCCGGTGAAAAGCGAGAAGAAATGTTGCATACAGCAGAAATATTGTCTCAGTATCCCATTGATTCCTTGAAAGTACATCATCTCCATATTGTGAAGAAGACAGTGCTGGCGGTGGAATATCAGAGGAATCCCTTCCCGGTATTTGGCTATCGGGAATATATCGATCTGGTTATCGAATTTCTGCAACGTCTTCGATCGACAATTATGATTCAGCGGTTGGTAGGAGAAACCCATCCCCGGCATCTGCTGGCACCCATCTGGGGAGTGCGGGCCAATAAAGTTCAGAAAGATATCGAGCTGGAAATGATTCGTCGCAATGTCTGGCAGGGGAAGAAGGCGGATCTGGTCAAGTTAACTATAGAATAAACCCCTGAAATCCGGATGACTGAAAATGAAAAAAATGGTATTGATTTCGTGTGTTCTGTGGATGTTGCCTGGCGTTGTTAAAAGCCAGACCATAATTTTTCCAACCCTCTCCGGTCAAGAACTCATTGATAGTTTGGTCGCACATTATAAACCTCCCTTTGTGCTGGATTATGGGACCGCCCGAGATTCAATGTATGCTTACATTGATAATCATGAGGACAGCGTTCGGGGAGTATATACCGGATATACGATTTATGTCCCTCACGGCGCTCCCAATCCCCGTGATTATACCAATGGGGCTGATCCCATTATCAATACCGAACACACATGGCCGCGAAGTAAGGGAGCCACCGGTATGGCCAGACGGGACCTGCACCACCTCTTCCCAACCAATGCCGTGGCCAATTCGGCCAGAGCCAACCTGCCATTTGATGAGAGCCCGGATAACTTAACCGATCGATGGTATCGTGATACTGACGTTCTGGAGAATATCCCCCCAAATCATATTGACGAATATAGTGAGCTGGATTTCAATACCCGGTTCGAGCCTCGCGAAGATCATAAAGGGAATGTGGCACGAGCCATGTTTTATTTTTACACCATGTATCGAAGTAAAGCGGATAGCGCTGATCCCACATTCTTCAATCTGCAGAAAGATATTCTCAGGTTATGGAATTCTCTCGATCCTGTCGATAGTGCGGAAGTGACTCGAACATATGCCGTCGCCCATTTTCAAGGGGGTACTGTCAACCCATTTGTAATTGATACCACCCTGATCGGGCGAGCTTATTTTGGGGTTACTGTTGGAATTGAGCCCGGCAATAGCCTTAAAAGTACCACTTTTAAGCTAGAACAAAATTTTCCCAATCCCTTTAATCCGATGACCACAATTGAATTTTCTCTCCTGGAGACAAGTAAGGTCAGATTGGTGATTTATGATCTGTCAGGGAAAGAGGTAAATACTCTGATCAATGAGCAGCTAAGCCCTGGTAATCATCGTGTGCAATGGGAAGGAAGGGACCATCGAGGGAATCCGGTAGCTTCTGGCATCTACTTTTATCGTTTGATAGTTCAGAGAGCGAATGATAACCTTACCCATATCGGAACCCGCAAGATGGTGCTCTTGCGTTGATTCTGTAATTATCAAATTATGAATCTGAGGGGCAATAAATCTGTACCTGATTCCGACCGGAGTTTTTCGCTTTATAGAGGGCAATATCAGCAAAACGGATGAGTTCCTGGGGAGATTGGGTGTCGTCGGGGAAACCGGCCACACCTATTGAAATGGTTATCTTTTTGTGAGGCAGTTTCTCTTCCAGCGGAAAAGGGGTGCTACCAACAATGTGACATAATTTCTCTGCGAGTTGTTTTCCCTCTTTTTTGGATAATTCCGGACAGATAATGACAAACTCTTCACCTCCATAACGAGCAACAAAATCACTCCCACGGGTGTTTTCTCTTAACAAATCTCCGATCCTCTTGAGAACCAAATCCCCGGCCTGGTGACCAAAGGTATCATTATAACTTTTAAAGAAATCAATATCCAGCATCAGCAGGGTAAAACGGCTGTTATGTCGATGGGCCCGGTTACATTCACGAACTAATTGTTCACTAAAATAACGATAGTTGAATAAGTTGGTAAGATGATCAGTTATCGCATCTTTTTCCGCGCGGATAAACAATTCTTTTAACTGTTCACGCAGACGCAAATTTTGATAGATAATTCCTGCGGTCCGTAAAAGCATCTCGAGAATTTTTAAATCATAGGGTTGTACAGATGCCTTTAGGGATGAGATATCAATAAAAATATATCCCCCCACATAAAAGATTTCTGAGGACAGATATTCCTGCAGGTGCTCCTGGATAATCTCAAAATCTAATTCTTCCTGATTGTGGAGGGTGGGGGTAAGTTCTCCAAAGAGTTGTCTGAGGTTGTCTGGAGTGGTTTGGGTCTCTACTTCTTGCTGAGTAGCCCCCAGAATGCCAAACAGAAACTTGGTGGCTTTTAACTGTTTTAGAATTTTTTTCGTTTCCTGATCCGTAATTTGACGAAGGCTCCTAAAGGCTAATAATTGGTGCTCTTTAAACATGTTCAGATAGTAGGGAGCACGATATTTAATACGAATATCTTTCCAAACCTCTTCCTGATAACCATAGGTTTCCGTGACCCTCAGTACCATCTGCTCATGATCGACTTCCAGAAAAGCAGATCGCTGGTACCCAAATTGGTCGTTTAATTCCTTAAGGAGTTGATGTCGAAGCGCCTCCGGAGAGCTGCTGAGTTGCAGAGAGTGGATTACCTGGAGCAGATTTTCCAGGTTGCGATTATATCGACGAAGTTGTTTACTCTGCTTCTTCAGTAATTGATTACTTTTTTGAAGTTGTTCGACTTTTTCGGTAAGATGATCAATGAGAGTAACTTCAAAATGCTTACGTATGGCTTCCTTTTTTTCGGTTGATACAACTTCCCGCTCCCCTCTCAAAAATGCTTCAATCTTTTTGGGGAATTGGGTTAAATCAATGGGTTTGGTGATGTACCCGTCACACCCGGCAATTAAGGACAGTTCCCTGGCCTGTTCTTCACTGACACCGGTTAATGCCACAATGACCACATGTTGAAGTTTGGGGAGACTTTTGATTTTAGCGGTGAGTTCAGTGCCATTGATATCGGGCAGGTTCAGGTCCATCAAAATAAGATCAGGGTTCACTTTTTGGGCCAGTTTTAACCCCTCCAGCCCGGTGGATGCACCATACAATTGATAATTAAATCCAGAGAGTACCTCCTGGACTAATTCCTGCACACTCAAATCATCTTCAATATGAAGAATTTTAGTCACCTTTTTGGCCATCCAACTCCTTTCCTTTACCCTCTCCCATACAAACATCGACGCTTAATAGTGAGAATTAATTTTTTTCATACGAGAAAACAGTTTTTTGATTATATTTTAGACTGCCTATTTATGAGAAAATAAATTATGCGTCGACAAATAGATAAAAAAGATTTGTTATCCGGTTCAATCATCCGCCATGTTCTACGACTGGCGATCCCGATGATTATTGCCTTTGTTTTTGTAACCAGTTACCATTTTGTTGACCGTTTTTTTGTCAGCCGTCTGGGTGATGTTGCGACGGCTGCCATCGGAATGGCATTTACCGTACAGATGGTATTAATCTCTGTCGGTTCCGGAGTGGGCATGGGGATTAATTCCTTTATTGCTCGCAATTTAGGAGCCGGTAAAAAAGAGGATGCCGAAAACGGTGCCCTCCATGCCTTTTTCCTCGGTGCTGCTATTGGCTTAACCTTCGCCATCCTCGGTTTAATTTTTCAAAGACCTCTCTTCCGATTAATTGGGGCTGAAGGTATCCTACTTACCTATATTCTGGATTATCTGACCATCATCTTTTTGTTTACCCCTATCAACTTTATCGGAATGTTCAGTAACAGTATTTTCCAGGGGTGGGGAGACACCGTCAGTCCAATGAAATTTATGTTAATCGGTAACATTCTCAATTTAATTTTCGATCCTCTGTTAATCTTTGGTATTGGCCCCTTTCCAGAATTAGGTATTCGTGGGGCAGCCCTGGCCACCGGTATCGGTCGTGGTGTTTCACTTCTCTACGTGATGTACAAAGTTTTCATAAAATATAAACCCACTCGCCTTTCTTTTTCAAGGTTTAAAATACATTCCCGAATAATTATGGGAATTCTTCAAGTTGGGCTTCCCTCCTCGCTGAGTCAAATTCTAACCAGTATTGCCATGGGCTTTGTATTTTACATACTGGATCCTTTTGGACCCAATGCCAGGGCGGCTTATACCATCGTGTTTACCTATGAAATGGTGGTGTTTTTACCAGCGATTGGTATTTCACAAGCTGTTTCGATTTTAACCGGGCACAATTTTGGCGCCAGATTGTTAGATAGAGTGGATAAAGTATATTTTACGGGAATTGCCGTTGCCTTTGGTATGATGTTAATTCCGGCAGCGATTATTTTCTTAATACCCACATTTTTTGCTGGAGTGTTTGCACGGAGTCCGGAGGTGTTACACATTGCCAGTGAAGCTCTGAAAATAACCTCGGTGGGCTTTGCCTTTAACAGTATCTATCTTTGTAGTGTAGCCGCCTTTCAGGGTTTGGGCTTGGGAAGACAATATTTATGGGCGAATATTTTTCGATTGTACATCCTGTTAGTACCTGCAACCTATCTGGGTGCACATTTTCTTCAGGAAACAGGGGTCTGGTATGCCTTGATGGGGGTGAATATTGGAAGTGCCTTTGGTGTTTTCCTGTGGCATCGTTTCTTGAATCATTTTTTGATTCGCAGTGGTAAAATTCAACCAATTTCATAAAGAGTAAAAAATGAGCTGGCGGAGTAAATTAGAACAACTGATTGGTTTGATAGAAAAAGTACCCCAGCCCCGAACATTTAAAACGAGGATTGGGGTATATGAGCCCTATTTTGTTATCGAATTACGGGCCAGTAACTGGGAATTAATCCCCTATGCCAGCTATACACGCCTCGATGGCAGCAGCGGTCGAGAAGTGCGTCTCTCATTAAGTCTGGTGGATAGTAGCAAAGTAGAGATCAGCCAGAATGAATTGAACTGTCTCCTCTTTCTGGAATCGGATTCCTCCCCGAACTCCCGAGCTATTTTTAGCTATACACAACCGGTAGGTTTTTTATTGGAATGGCTTTCCGAGAGTCGAATTATGGTTCGGGAGACCAATCAGGAAACCCCGCAACGAGTAACGGTTCATCCTGAAACCAGTCAGATCATCATGCGACTTAAACGCACCAAAAAGGGGTATGCTCTTCAACCTTCTCTCCTGTTCCCGGATGGAAAAATTCTGGAGATTAATAATCCTGCAATTGTGTTGACATCCAATCCAATTTATCTCCTCTATGGAAAGGTCATTTATCAGATTAATTCCGCTTTACCGGCAATTTTCTGGAATAACTATTTCCGAATCTGGGATCAGTTTGACATCCCTTTTTCGGAATTAGATGATTTTGTGCGGATATATCTACCCCACCTATTCCCCATTCTGGATTGGGAAAATCTGGGAGATACCATCGTAAAACAAACTCCACCGCTAACATCAAAGGAAATCGTGTTTAGCGAAATCAACAATCATCTGCAAATTGATGTTTATTTTCATTATGATAAATTCCGTTTTATGGCCTACCCAGCGGTGGATAAAAGCTTAACCACGGTTGGCAAAAATCTGCACATTATTCAGCGCCAGTTGGAAGAGGAAGACCGGGCACGGAAGTTTCTGGAGGAAAACGGTTTACTGTACAGTGGCGGGAATTGGCACATTGCAGCAGATTATCATTACCTGGATTGGATGCGGTTGGTAGTACCCAAGTTGAAAAAAGCCGGATTTGTTATTACCGGGGAAGAAAAGCTCCGGCGATATCGGGTCTATCGCCAACCACCACGACTGGATATTCGCGTCCGTTCTGGTGTGAACTGGATTGATGTAGATTATCAAATTGCCGTGGGCAAAGAGATTGTGAAAATCCCCCAACTTTTACCCCAGCTAAAGGATTACAAGGGATATATCAAACTGGCTAATGGAGCTCATATTTATGTGGATGAATCGCTTCGCGACCAATTGTTGACTTTTGCCAATTTTCTGGAATTTAAAACCGGTGAAGGCTCCCTTCATTTACCCCAGGCTGGAGTCGCCATGCTCCATGCCCTGCAGGGATTAAACGCAACACTTCACCTGGACAAAAAAAGTCAGGAATTGCTGGAGAAATACAACGCCTTTCAAAAGATTCGTCCGGTTACACCTCCCAACACCCTCCAGGGAACGCTACGGGAATATCAGCAACATGGTCTGAACTGGCTCTGTTTTTTAAAGGATTTTTATTTCGGTGGAATCCTGGCGGATGAT
>RFIL01000251.1 GCA_003695285.1 Calditrichota bacterium | reverse complement strand
CGTGTTAATCTTTACCACCGGAGGTACGGGTCTTGGCCCCAGGGATGTTACCCCGCAGGCAACTCGAGCGATCATCGATTATGAAGTTCCGGGTATCGCTGAAGCTATTCGAAAGCATGGTAAAGATCGGACACCATATGCCATGCTCTCGCGGGAGGTCTGTGGCGTTCGAAACCGCAGCCTGATAGTCAATTTACCCGGTAGCTCCCGGGGAGCACGGGAAAGTCTGGAAGCACTTTTCCCGGGATTGCTTCATGCATTTCCCATTCTTCTTGGAGGTGGGCATTAACCCTTTCACCAGAAGATCAGCGTAAGATGAACCTTCTGTAAAGAGGACTTTATTCTCTCAGCTGGGCTATACTACTGAAAATTGAGATGAGCTGAAAAATTTCTTTGGATATCTCGTCTAAATTTGAGAATTTATCCAAAATTCATGGTTTCATTACATGTTCAACAGGAGGTTCCATGACACGACTGGCAGAATTTTTACAGGAAAAAAATGGGAATTTCTCTTCAACCCGATTGGCATTTTTGTTATGGGTGCTGGGAACCCTCTTCGTATGGATATTTATCAGCATTAAAAACTTAACCCTGCAACCCTTACCGGAGTCCGTTATCATCATTATCGGGATTTTGATGACCGGCAAAGTGACTCAAAAATTTGGTGAAAAAGACTTCATCCCCTCAAAATCGAATCCAACCCCTCCAACTGAAGGTCAGGAATAATTTTTTTCCGATGAAATCTGTTGGTTAGGCATTGAAACAACTTTTTATTCAGTCCCGGAGAACTGAACAGCATTCAACACTTCATTTACCATTTTGGTTTTCCTGAAATCTTTATTACCTTGTGGCGCTTCGGGAAGTTTGACCGGGAACATGTTTCGAGAACTCGAGGCAACTACTTTTGAAATCACGGAATATTCTTCAGTGAGATCTTTGGTAGAGTGAATTTAAGCATGACTTACAAGGAGTTACATGGATTGGTTTAAACGCAAGAAAGGGATATCCAGCAGCGAAAAAAAGGTGATCCCCGATGGGCTATGGGTGAAGTGTGATAATTGTGGGGAAATCATTTATCGTCCGGAATTACAAAAGCGGATGTTTGTTTGTGGGAAATGCGATTTTCACTTCCGAGTCAGTTGCAAAGAATATATTCAATACTATTTTGACCCGGACAGTTTTAAAGAATTTGGAAAAAGTATCAAGCCGTCTGACCCTTTAAAATTTAAAGATTCCAAGAAATACACAGATCGGTTAAAAGCCGCCCAAAAAGCCACGGGGTTGAATGATGCTGTCATTACAGGGGAAGCCACTATTGAAGGACAACCGGTAGTGGCAGCAGTGATGGATTTTTTCTTCATTGGGGGGAGTATGGGATCTGTGGTGGGAGAAAAGATCTCCCGGGCAATTGAGCGTGCTCGACAAAAACAAATTCCACTCATTATCGTTTCTGCTTCCGGTGGTGCCCGAATGATGGAGGGAGCCCTTTCCTTAATGCAATTAGCCAAAACCAGTGCCAAACTGGCTCAATTATCGGATGAGGGAATTCCTTATATTTCTATTTTAACGGACCCAACGACCGGGGGAACCACTGCCAGTTTTGCCATGTTAGGTGATATCAATATCGCCGAGCCAGGAGCCCTGATTGGTTTTGCTGGACAAAGGGTCATCAAACAAACCATCGGACAGGATCTACCGGAAGGATTTCAGAGAGCGGAATTTGTTCTGGAACATGGCTTTCTGGATATGATTGTTTCCCGACAGGAAATGCGTTCCACTCTATCAAGAATTCTTAAGTTGTTGCAACCATCGGAAAATAAGAAAACCAAGAAAAAGACCTCCACTCAATCCCAGAGTAGGGGTGAGTCCAATGAGAAACCGATTGTAAAAAAAGAAACAAATTCCACATCCACAGAAAACAAGAAATTACCCCATGAATCAAAAACCTAGAATACTGGTAACCAATGATGATGGTATCTATGCCCCTGGTATCTATGCGCTTTATCAGGTAATGAAGGAACTCGGTGAGGCGTATGTAGTGGCTCCGGATTCCGAAAGAAGCGCTGTGGGGCATGCTATTACGCTGTCCGACCCGTTGCGGGTGCAGGAGTTTGAAAAAAACGGAGCTTTTTTTGGGTGGGCAGTCAATGGTACTCCTGCTGATTGTGTGAAATTAGCCATTAAGGCAATTCTTCCCTCTCCTCCGGATTTAATCGTTTCCGGGATTAATCAGGGAAGTAACACGGCAACCAATGTTATTTATTCCGGAACTGTTTCCGCCGCTACGGAAGGAACCATTATTGGCATCCCTTCCATTGCCTTTTCACTAACCACTTTCAAAAAGATAGATTTCTCCACCTCTGCGAAAATAGCGAAAATAATTGCCGAACAGGTATTAGAACATGGGCTGCCGGAAGGTACTTTGCTCAACGTGAACATTCCCCCTGTCGAATTTCCGGAAATTAAGGGTATCAAGGTCACTCGACAGGGTAAAACCCGTTTTGAGGAGTCCTTTGAAAAGCGCATCGATCCCATGCATCGCACTTATTACTGGTTGGGGGGGACAAAATTAATCCTCGACTCCGAAGAAGACGTTGATGATGTTGCCATCATGAACAATTATGTATCTGTAACCCCTCTCCAATACGACATGACAGATTATAAAGCCCTGGAAGGGTTAAGAAAATGGCGCTGGAAATTATAATAGCCTCTGAAAAATTGCGCCTCGCTCTCCGATAAACTTTGATCTTCTCCAGGAAAAAATGATCATTTTCTTTTTTAGAATTGTTAAATGATTATCAAGGGGTACAAAAACCACAAATAGATATGGAAAAAGTTCTTATTCTTGATTTTGGTTCTCAATATACTCAACTCATTGCCAGAAAAATCCGTGAATTGCACGTATATTCCGAAATTCAGCCTTATTCCTGCCCGATTGAAAAAATCGAACAGGATACAGACATAAAGGCCATCATCTTATCCGGTGGCCCCTCCAGTGTTTATAGTAAAGATGCTCCAATATGCCATGAACGGATTTTCCAGCTCGGTAAACCCATATTAGGAATTTGCTATGGGCTCCAATTGATAGCCCATACCTTTGGCGGCGCAGTGAAGCCCGCAACCCGAAGGGAATATGGTCGAGCTGCCCTCTTCATCGATCAGGATGACCCATTACTGAAAGACATTCCTCCTGCTTCTACGGTATGGATGAGCCATGGGGATCATCTGACGCGCATTCCAGAGGAATTTGTCATTCTCGGACATACTGAAAATTCCCCTATCGCTATCATCCGCCATAAAGATCAACCCATTTATGGCTTACAATTTCACCCTGAAGTACACCACAGTGTCGATGGGAAACAATTTTTGTGGAATTTTTTGTACCATATCGCTGGTTTTACCGGTGACTGGTCCCCCCAATCATTTGTAGAATCTTCAATACAAAAGATTCGGGAAAAAGTGAGAAATGAGCGGGTTCTGTGTGCTCTAAGTGGTGGTGTGGATTCCAGCGTGGCAGCGGTGTTACTCCATCATGCAATTGGAGATCAACTTACCTGTGTTTTTGTCGATACTGGATTATTGCGGATGAACGAAGCACAGCAAGTGGAGAAAATATTCCGCGAACAATTTCATTTGAATTTGATTTCAGTCACCGCCAGGGAAATTTTTCTATCTAGATTGAAGGGCATTGAAGACCCGGAGGAAAAACGCAAGATCATAGGAAAAACGTTTATCGAAGTGTTTGAACAGGAAGCAAAAAAATTAGGGGATTTTAAATATCTGGCCCAGGGAACCCTCTACCCTGATGTTATTGAAAGTGTCTCATTTAAAGGGCCTTCTGTCACAATAAAATCCCATCATAATGTAGGGGGGTTACCAGAAAATATGAAATTTCAATTACTGGAGCCCTTTCGCGAATTATTTAAAGACGAAGTCCGGGAAGTCGGAAAAGAACTGGGCGTGCCAGAGGAGATTCTGGAGCGACATCCATTCCCGGGCCCTGGTCTGGCGGTGCGGATATTAGGCGAAGTCACCGAGGAACGTCTGGAAATTTTACGGAAAGCAGATGAGAT
>RFIL01000250.1 GCA_003695285.1 Calditrichota bacterium | reverse complement strand
AAGGTGCTCATCGTGGATGGATTTGATCGAACTGATGGAGCCTGGGGGCAACCTGACCATTTTTTTGCTTTCACTCACGGCACCGCAATCATCAGTAATCAATTTAGCTTTGACACCGTTCCCAACGAAAGTGTGGAAGATTCTCTTGTTAGTTTAACCGACTACGACGCTGTCTTCTGGATGTTGGGGGATGAAGCAGCGGATGATGAAACGTTTAGCCACCAGGAGCAACTCCTTCTTAAAAACTTTCTGGAATCCGGGGGATATTTATGTGTAACCGGTTCTCAGGTGGCGTGGGATCTGGATCCCGATGGAAATATTTATGCCACCCCGGAGGATGAAATGTTTCTCCATGAATATTTAAAATCGGATTATGCCGGGAATATTTACAATGACCACACTGTCATCGGTGCTCCCAACTCCCTGTTGGATGGACTTTCATTTAACTTCGGTCAGACGCCCTATACGTTAGATTCGGCAAATGTGATTGCTCCCACGGATAGTGGCGCTACCCCCTGTTTGATCTTCAACGATACCACCATAGCCGGAATTCAATATCAGGGTATTTTCGGGAATGGAGCCGGTGAAGGGAAATTGGTCTTTCTGACCACCCCGTTTGAAACCATCTCCGATGCCCAGCTTCGCACGGAGGTGATGAACCGTGTCCTGGATTTCTTCTTTAATATTACCGGTATCGAGTCGGGTTCCAATGATGCCGCATCGATTCCTGCACGATATGAATTGATGCCCGCATACCCCAATCCGTTCAATCCGGAAACCACCATTGAATTTCGGATACCGACATCCTCTGAAGTATCCCTGGAAATTTACAATCCTCTGGGCCAAAAAATACGGACGCTGTACCGGGGAAAAGCACCTGCCGGAACGTATCGCCTCCGCTGGGATGGACGCGATGATTCAAACAATCAAGTGGCCAGTGGAGTTTATCTCATCCGCTTCCAGGCTCATGAGACTCAATCTTCCTATCACTATCAAACCACCCGGAAGATTGTGCTGTTGAAATAGCCTGGTGTGAAGGGGATTTGTTGGTTTTTTGGGTTTGTTGAGTGGTTCGTGCTGCGTGTTGCGTGTTGAGTGGCTGGTTTTTCATGAATTAAGTTTTTATGTGATACAATTTTGTTAAAGTCAATCGTATTAATTTGAAGGGATAATAATGCACAGAAAACGATTCTCTCTGGTAATTTTCCTGCTCCTCATTTGTGGGAGTTTTTTGTTTCCCCAACGTTCATCAGACCCGGATCAGATTCAATCCATAAAAAGCGCCAAAAGCATCCATCAGGAAGAATGGGAAAAATACCGGGATTATCAGCCTATCCAGAAAGTCCCGGAGTTTAAGGGCACCCCCATGCCCCTCATACCACGAAAAACACAAATCAGCCGGGAAGTGTTCGGTTATCTGCCTTATTGGGTCTATTCCAGCTACCCTACCCTGAACTATGACCTGCTTTCCACCATCGCCTATTTTGGTGCTGAGATCAATGAATTTGGAGATATTGTTAACGACCATGACTGGCCAGCCCCGGGATTGATTAATCAAGCTCACAGTGAAGGGGTCAAAGTGGTGTTAACCACCATTCTGTTTAGCTCTTCCCAGATCGCGGGATTATTGAGCAACCCCGATAGAAGAGCCAACCTGATCAACAATTTGTTAACCTCCGTGCAAAATGCCAATGCCGATGGGGTGACGATTGATTTTGAAGGAGTACCGGATAATCAACGCCAGAATTTAACCACCTTTATGACCGATCTAACCAACACCTTTCATGCGAATATTCCCGGTTCCTTTGTCACCATTTTTACCCCGGCAGTTGACTGGGTGGATGCCTTCGATTACGCCGCTCTCGCTCAGGTAACCGATGGCTTAATCATGCAGGGATATGACTATCACTGGAGAACAGGCCCCACCGCCGGTCCGGTAGCACCACTGACCAGCGGGAGCGTCTGGGGAACCTACAATGTGACCTGGACGGTGCAGGATTATCTGACCCAGACCGGACATAACAATCAAAAATTGATCCTGAGCGTTCCTTTTTATGGGATAGAATGGCCAACTGCCAACGACACCCTTTCCTCCCCTACCCTGGGGGCGGGAGATGCACTATTCTATAGCGCCATGTATTCCAATGCCATGCAGCATGGGCGTCTCTGGGATCAACATTCATTAACTCCCTGGTATCGATACAATGATGGGCAGTGGCATCAGGGATGGTATGACGATAGTTTAAGCCTGTCCCTGAAGTTCGACCTGGTCAATACTGAAGATTTAAAGGGGATTGCCATCTGGGCGTTAAGTTATGATGGACAGCGTCAGGAACTACAGCAGGCCATTGCCAATGCCTTTGGTTCCACGGCACCTCCCTTGAAACCAACCGCCTTTCGAATTACCAATATTGGAGGGGGTCAGGTAGAAGTTGCGGTCAACCCCTCCACCGGGGCCACCGCTTATCGTATCTATAAAAGCACGGATGGGGTCAATTTCGATAACGGCATCGATTATCCCAATCCTTCCAATATCCTGAGCAACCTCTCAACAGACACCACTTATTACTTCAAAGTCTCGGCGGTAAATGGTAACGGAGAGAGCAGTCTAACGGAAGTTTTGGCAGTACGACCTTCTCTGAATGCGGTACCCATCCTCATCGTAAACGGTTTTGATCGAGTTACCGGAACTGTCAACACCTTTGATTTCATCCGGAGATTTGCTCCCTCAGTGGTGAAGCAGGGTTATGCTTTTGACGCCAGTTCCAATGAAGCGGTAGAAAACGGGGCGGTGATGCTTCAGGATTATGATGTGGTGTTGTGGATATCCGGTGAAGAGGGCACGGCGGATGAAAGTTTCAGTTTTACCGAACAAACGCTGGTCGCCGATTACCTGGAAACCGGTGGAAAACTGTTTGTCTCGGGTTCTGAGATTGGTTATGATCTGGTGCAGCAGGGAACTCCTTCTGACCAGCAGTTTTATGAAACCTATCTCAAAGCGGAATACATCATGGATCGGGTTCCCACTCATCAGATTTCCGGTACCTCCGGAGGGATTTTCTCCGGTCTTGAGAATTTAACCTTCGACGATGGCAATCACGGCACCTATGATGTGGATTACCCGGATGGAATTAATCCTACCGGTGGTTCCACCCGAAACATGGTTTACAATGGATTTGATCCGGCTATTTATGGTGGAGCCGGCATTCAGTATGAAGGGGTGTTTGGTCAGGGTACTGTTCCCGGGAAACTGGTGTATCTGGGCATCCCGTTTGAAACCCTTTACCCGGAAAGCACCCGCGACAGCGTGATGGCCCGGGTGCTGGAATTCTTCGAACCGGTAACCGGCATCCCGCCATACACCGAACACCATCCTGTCGCGGAAGATTTCCACCTCGGGCAAAATTATCCCAACCCTTTTAATCCCGCCACCACCATTCCATTTGAATTAACAAACACGATGCCTCTGCTTACTCAGTTAAAAATCTATGACATTCTGGGGCGGGAAGTTCGCACCCTGGTGGATGAACCGAAAACAGCCGGAAAATATGAAGTTGTCTGGGACGGTCGGAATGCCTTTGGGGAAGCGGTTGCCAGCGGTATCTACATCTACCGGCTACAGGTGGGGAATCAGGTGAAATCCAACAGGATGATGCTGGTGAGGTGAGTTATAATAGAAATGTAGGCAAGGAGAGTTTATTGTGGATCCTCCACGAGGTTAGTAGGATAGCTAAATGTTGTAGAAGTTTCATTCTTCTAGTGTTTTTTCAAGCTTAAAGTGACTGGTTTTCCTGTCATTCTGAAGGACTGCCGCCGGGGAAGTGCCGGCTTTATGTTAAAAGTTCCCCTCGTGGGGCTGTCTAAAAAGTAAATTTAACCAAAAATAATTACATATAAATGAATTTGTTGCAAATTCATTGAACTCACCCCCTTCGCCCCCTCTCTT